>DATJWE010000222.1:0-6718 GCA_035501475.1 Puia sp.
TTTTAGCATTCCTGATGGTATCGGTGAGGGTGATATTGAGAGGCACACAGCCGATGCTGTCGACACGACCATTAATCAGTGGCCTTACATCAGCAGCTACCCCTGCAAAATTAAATGCAATCTTCACGGCCGCTTCGTTACAACCAAGATTACCTGTTCCGTTGGTAGGAGACCACACGCCAAAAGTCGTGGGAAACTTCGCTCCCCCGTAACAGTTAGCACAAATCGCCTGGTAAATGATTCCCTGTTTATCAAAACGGCTGGTTCCTCCGTCAACGTGATCACCCAGGGCGCCATTCACCTGGCCAAAAAAACTGCCATATAATTGTGAAGCTGCATTTTTTTTGATTACGATAAAATAAAAATCCTGCCCGTCTGTAGTTTTTTGAAGAGCATCGGGAGTAGTGGTCAGGCCATTCGTTCCGTTGTTGTGATACCTTTCCGAAATGTTAATCCCTCCGCCCCAACCCGAAACATACACGTTTTCGCAACGGTCAACGAGAAAAGCAGTAGGAGAAATGTCCGGATAAGTTCCTCCTGCTCCGAAAACAGTTGAATACACCCAGTTCGACAGATCAGGTAGGAGTTTAGCAACAAACTGTTTGCCCTTTGGCTGACTCCAGACTCCCGGCGTTACCGGCCAGGTGCCGGTGGTTGTGCCCATGATGTATGGAAATCCTTTATTATCAAACTGCACTCCGTAAATCACTTCCGTTCCTGTAGTTCCGAAATAAGATGTTCTTCTGAGTGTTCCGCCATCATTGCTAATAACGGAAACAAAGCCATCAATTCCGCCGACGTTTGCAGTAAACAATACCCCGGGAACGACGCCTGGAAAATTAGTGCTCGATGTTCCTCCTCCCACATATACATCACCGTTAGTTGGGTTAAGCGCAAGTACAAAAGCTGCATCATCACTACTCCCTCCGAGGTATGTACAGGCGAGGATGGTACTTAGAGTGGGGTCGGTTTTAATAAAAACCCCATCCTGCTTTCCACCTGATGCGGTTTGAAAAGCATTCGGAGAGGTTGGAAAATTATTGGACTGGGTACATGAGGCCAGGTAAATATTCCCTGAAGCGTCTACTATGACTTCACTTCTTCCATCATCTCCGTAATTAAGACGAAGGGATTGCGTTCCGTTTGTCGACCTGTATTTGGGAGAATAATTTACCCCATCGTCTGATGAACCGCCGATCAAACGGGAACCCACAGGTAAAGTACCATTCGCATTTAATTTCGTAATAAAAATATCATAACCACCGCCGGTTCCGTATGTCGGACTGGTAACCGGAAAGGTGGATCCGGAACTCGTTCGGCCTGCAATAATCAGATTCCCGCTGTTGTCCACTATTAAACTATGTGGTTGTTCATCGCCCGCTCCACCGAGGTAAGTGGCATATACCATCGTGCTTCCCGAAGAATTAAATTTCATAATGCCAACATCGTAATTGAAGCTTCCGTCGCTGCCATCACCTCCCTGAAAAGTGCTTTGAAAAGCGCCCACGGAAACAGGATAACCGTTGCCGCTTCCGGGTCCGAAATCATCCAGCACTATTCCTCCTGCATACAAGTTTCCTGAATTATCATAGGTTGCGGTATAGCCCCAATTGTCGGATCTGCTTCCTGTGAAAGTGCAGAATACTTCAACGGGGTCGATAATTAAAGTCGCATCCTTCCTGTAATTTTTTAGCTTAAATTTTACCACATTGTTATTCTCTAGAACATATTTGCAGTCGATATCTGTACGGCCGGATTGAGTCAACTGGTAGGAATGCGGTAAAAATTCCTTCATATCCGTGATGGAAGTATGCGTGGTCAGCTGATTGTCTTTAACAGTGAGTTTATCCGCTCCGGTATATTTCATCGCGATATTGTCAGGGTCAGCACCAGGATGGACGATAATATCGTATTTCATCGTGCCATTATCTGTATAATAACGGAGATCTATATTCGGATAAATATTCTTGTAGGTGATACCCTGGTATACCTGGCAATGTGATGCCCAGCGTGAACGGTCATTCCCAATGAAGTAATTGTTATAGGTTGGCAAAGGTTTATCAGGAATGATCTCCACATTGTCATTGCCATTTACAAAACTGACCTGGTAGGCATGAGAGCGAATGATGCGCATATTGTTGCTTCCTGATACCTGGGTTTTTATATCTGCCGGCAGAAGCCTCGCCGCACCCTTGTCACTGGCTGAATGGGCGAGACCATGCCTGAGTTGCCTGATCGCTTCCATGTCGTCGGGGTTATACATCACGACAGTAAAACCCTGCTTCTGCAGCAAAAAATTCCCATTATTAATCTGAGCTCTGAAACTGATACGGGAATCCCATTGACCCTTGTTTTCTATGAATTGAAGATTGGAATACCCGTTCTGCGCAAAAACCGAGACAGAGGTATTGATGAGTATGAGGCTAAGTATGAATAGTCTTCTTTTCAAGGTTCGTTTTAAAATTAGACAGATTGGCCATCCCACTTTCTTATTTTCGATTTTCAGTTTCTTAATCTGAATAGTAATCATTTAATGGTAACAGCAATAAGGAACAGACTGTAATTTAAGAAGGAACAGACTGTAATTCAAGAAATCTTGCTCCATTGTGTTTTTCCGTGTTGCAGAAAAAGATGGTTTTTAAGCATCAAATTTTCTGCCGAACTGAGTTCAGGATCTTTATCCAATTGTTCCGCGGCCATTTTTGAAGCGAGTTCAAGCCACTGCCGGTCCTCTATGATATTCGCCAGCCTAAAATCAAGCATACCGCTTTGCCTGGTGCCACCAATATCGCCCGGACCGCGGATTTCCATGTCTTTTTCTGCAATTTTAAAGCCATCATTTGTAGCACACATTATTTTTAAACGTTCCCTTGCCTCCTGGTTTAATTTGCCGCTTGTTAATAATATGCAAAAGCTCTTGTCCTTTCCTCTTCCTACCCGGCCTCTTAACTGATGCAACTGCGACAAACCGAATTTCTCGGCGCTTTCAATCACCATCACAGTGGCATTGGGAATATTGACTCCTACCTCTATGACTGTAGTAGCAACCATGATCTGCGTGTCGTTCTCTACAAAACGTTGCATGTTGGTTTCCCTGGTGTCCTTGTGCTGCCTTCCATGTACCATGCTTATCCAGTATTTCGGTTCCGGGAAATAGGCTTTTACATTTTCATACCCTTTCATCAGGTTTTCGTAATCTAATTTTTCCGATTCTTCTATGAGCGGGAAAATAATATATGCCTGTTTTCCCCTGTCTATTTCTGACCGGATAAAATCCATCACCTGGGGCCTGTTATCTTCATAACGATGCACAGTAATCACGGGTTGCCTTCCCGGAGGCAACTCATCCATCACACTATAATCCAAATCACCGTATGCAGTCATGGCAAGAGTACGGGGAATGGGAGTAGCCGTCATCACCAACACATGCGGTGCGATTGGTGATTTGGTCCACAATTTTGCACGCTGCGCTACTCCGAAACGATGCTGCTCATCAATAATCGCCAATCCCAGATTGTTGAATTGAACTGCATCTTCAATAATCGCATGTGTGCCGATTAAAATATCCAGTGATCCATTGATTAATTTTTCAATAATTTTTTTTCTTTCTTTTGATTTGGTTGAACCCGTGAGCAATTGTACCGACAAGGGTAGTTCCTTGATCAGTTCGGTGAAATGATCAAAATGTTGCCTGGCCAAAATTTCAGTGGGCGACAGCAGGCAACTCTGGTACCCGTTGTCTGCAGCAAGTAGCATAGAAAGCAGAGCAACCACTGTCTTCCCACTTCCCACATCTCCCTGCAACAAACGGTTCATCTGCCTTCCGGTTCCGGTATCTTTTCTTATTTCTTTCAATACTTTTTTCTGTGCACCCGTGAGTTCAAATGGCAGATAGGATGAATAGAAACTATTGAATAAATCACCGACATGATTGAAGACAACTCCTTTCGAATAACGATGGCGCTGGGATTTGATTAGTCCCATACGTAGTTGTGCCACGAAGAGTTCTTCAAATTTCAAACGATTTAATGCTTCAGTGTATATCTGCAGGTTGTCGGGAAAATGTATGGCTGAGAATGCCTTGAATCGCCCTGATAATTTCAATTGCCGCAAAATCGAATACGGTAATATTTCCGGAATATCTTTTTCACTGAGCAAGCTGAATAACTGACGGGTAAGTTTACCAATCTGCCTCCCTCCCAATCCTTTTGATTTTAATTTTTCCGTGCTTGGATAAACAGGCTCCAGAATAAATTTATCATCCGAAATATCCTGGTTCGCCAATTCCATTTCAGGATGAGTGATCTGAACGTTTCCCTGAAAAAAACCTGTTCTTCCATACACGATATATTCTTTTCCGACATGAAGTGTTTTTTGAATCCACTGTATCCCCTGAAACCATACTAGTTCTATTGTGCTGCTCGGATCTCTGAGTGTAGCAATAAGACGTTTCGCTTTTTTTTCCCCCACCAGTTCAACATCAATCAATTTGCCTTTTATCTGAACGAATTCGGTTTGGGAATTAATTTCGCTGATCCTGTTGATTTTTGTTTTATCAATATGTCGGTAAGGGAAATGCTCCAGCAGATTTTTAAAAGTAAAAATGTTCAGCTCTTTTTTCAATAGATCCCCGCGATGAGGGCCCACCCCTTTGAGATATTCGATAGGGCTTGATAGTATATCTGCTCCTGAACTGATAGAAATTGTTTAAAACAAAAATAATGTAATTGGAGATGCGAAAAGAGGGATCAAAATATGCTATATAGAGTGTTTTAGCGCAGTTTATTGGCATTATTGAGATCTTCTTCAATTTTTTTGAGCTCATTTTGTTGACCGCTTGATATAGGTCTGAATAAGCGGGGACCAATACCGGGTAAGCAATTAAATATTCTATTCTAATATCTTGTATTAAAGCATTTTGCGTTGTATATTGAGGACTATACCTACTTGCTGAAATGAAACAGTATATCAAGCTTTTACGACCGAAAGACTGGGCAAAGAACTTGTTTTTATTTATCCCCTCCTTTTTTGCAGGAAGGTTTTTCAGATTTGAAGAAATAGCACTTCTCCTCGAAGGGTTTGTTGCTTTTTGCTGTTATGCAAGCAGTATTTATATTATTAACGATTACAGGGATATTGAAGATGATCGTAAGCATCCCGAAAAATCCAAAAGACCGTTAGCCTCCGGCAAAGTGCATAAAACTACAGCGGTGATTATCTGTATTGTACTGCTGATTCTCGGAACAGTACTCGCTTATCTTGCTGATCATCGGTTAAAATTTCTTTTTGTTTTGGAGATTTATTTTTTTATGAATCTCGCCTATTCTTTCGGCCTGAAAAACATTGCCATCCTGGATATACTTATTTTATCTGCAGGATTTGTTTTGCGTGTGAAAGGGGGGGCTGATATTAACCATATTGATACCTCGGAATGGCTTATTATCATGACCTTTCTTTTATCTCTTTTTATGTCAATAGCCAAACGTAGAGATGATATGTTGCTGAAACTGTCAACGGGGACGGATATGCGTAAATCAATCACAGGGTATAACCTTGATTTTCTGAATACCATGCTGGGCTTATTCGGCGCGATATTGATAGTGGCTTATATCAATTATACCGTGTCAAGCGAAACGATCATACGGCTTGGTACCAATCGTTTGTATTATTCCTGTTTGTTTGTCATCGCAGGGATAATGAGGTATTTACAGATTACATTTGTACAAAAAAAATCAGGTTCTCCAACAGAAATTCTGTATAAAGACCGCTTTATACAGATTACGCTTTTTTTATGGGTCATAAGTATTTACACCATATTGTATTTAAAAGATGTTACAATTTTTAGAAAATGAAGAAGCGGATAGCCAATTGGGGAAATTATCCAGTCGTTGAGAGTGACGAACAGAGTTTTTCTTTTCCTGATCAGTTGTCACAATTGATTCAGGACGATATTAAATTTATACCGAGGGGGAATGGCCGTTGTTATGGCGACGCTTCATTGGCGGAAAGAACCATATCCACCCTGAAGTATGACAAGATACTTTCGTTTGATACTGTGCAGGGAATTTTTGAATGTCAAAGCGGACTTACTTTAGATCAGGTCCTGGAAATCATCGTTCCACGGGGATGGTTTCTTCCGGTTACTCCGGGAACAAAATTTATAACGGTTGGAGGCGCAGTTGCCAGTGATGTTCATGGCAAAAATCATCATGTTGACGGGGCGTTCTCCAATCATGTGGTGGAAATGGATATTGCACTTTCATCAAAACAAATCATCACCTGTTCTTCTACTGAGCATATTGATTTATTCGAAGCGACCTGCGGTGGGATGGGCCTAACAGGAATCATTACCAGGGTTAAATTCCGTCTTAAAAAAATAGAAAGTTCTTTCATCAAACAAAAACAAATTAAAGCAGAAAATCTTGAAGAGATCATTCACCTGTTTGAACAATACAATCATTATACTTATTCCGTGGCCTGGATTGATTGTTTGAAGAAAGGAAAAAAATTCGGCCGGAGCATTTTGATTTTGGGTGAGCATGCCAAAGTGGATGAACTGGATGAGAAGCAACAAAGAGATCCTCTGCAGCTTCCCAGGAAAAAGCAGATCACTTTTCCTTTTAATTTACCCTCCTGGGTGTTGAATGCTTTTACGGTAAAGGCCTTTAATTTTTTGTATTACGCAAAGAATGTTAAAAGAGAAATCAATAACATTGTT
>DATJWE010000223.1:0-17040 GCA_035501475.1 Puia sp.
CGGTACGGTCGGTCTTTGAAACTCCGTTATCAAGAATATGTTGAAGCAGATTAAGATATTGTTGCATGATGCAATTTACACCAGAATAGCAAGAACGATGATTCCGCCTGATAAATGTGGGGAAACTGTGGATTGATCCGACCGGATAAAACAACCTGATCGCACCCGGTTTTTTACCAAACTAACCCCCTTGAATAATTCACAAGTAAAAAGCAGGTATTGGCCGAAGGTCTGTTTCATTAGCCGCTTAAATAAAACCAATTTTCCATCGAGTTTTTTGGCATCAATTTAGAGAAGATATTTTAGATTCATGCTCACAAAATTCATTCTCACAAAAAATTAAAGCAATGAAAAAAATTGTCACATGTATAGCGGTAGTGATTGCTGTATTTTCAGTCTCATCGCTATATGCACAGCAGCAGGATCCGCAGCAAAGGATGGCTGCCATGAAACAAAAAATGAAGGACGATCTTAAGCTGACCGATGTACAGGCAGATTCAATCACTGCGATTCAGCAGGAATTCATGCCCAAGAGAAGAGAGATTTTCCAGGATCAATCCCTGAGCCAGGACGATAAGAGAACTAAATTACAGGCAGTCCAGGACCAGGCCAATAAAAGGATTCAGGCCGTGTTGGGCGATGATTTGTTTAAGAAATATCAGGACTGGTGGCAGAAAAATCGTCCACAGAGAGGTGGCGGAGGAGGAGGTGGAACCGGAACGAATTAATATCGGAAGATTCTTACTGGCAACTGTCAACTGTATCAGTGTATAGTTGACAGCTGACAGTAAATAGTTGACAATACTCCTACACTTTTCTCTGTTCCTTCGCCCAGGCATCCTTCAATGTCACAGTCCGGTTGAAAACCAGTTTATCTTCTGAACTGTCTTTATCCAAACAAAAATATCCTTTGCGGATAAACTGGTAACACTGATCAAATTTAGCATTTTTTAATGCGGGTTCGGCATAAGCTGATGATATGATTTGTAAAGAATCAGGGTTGATATAATCCTTGAAATTTCCTTCTTCATTTGATGGATCTTCTACTCTGAACAGACGATCGTAAAGTCTCACTTCAGCAGTGATAGCATGCGCGATACTTACCCAATGCAGGGTTCCCTGGACTTTCAATCCTGAAGTATCTGCTCCACTTTTGCTTTCGGGCAGATAAGAGCACCTCAATTCAATAATTTTTCCTTCCCTATCTTTTATGACCTCATCACACTGGATAATATAAGCGCTTTTCAGCCTGACTTTTTTTCCCGGTGCAAGCCGGAAAAATTTTTTAGGAGGGTTTTCCATGAAATCTTCTCTTTCGATATATATTTCCCGGCTAAAAGGGATGTCACGATAAGTTATTTTTTCCTCCTCAGGATTATCCTCGCTTTTGAGCAATTCGTTGTCATTCGTGTAATTCGTGACCACCACTTTAAGCGGGTCAAACACAACCATTCGACGCAGTGCAATTTTATTAAGGTGTTCGCGAATACAGAACTCCAGCAGGGAGACATCAATCAGGTTGTCTCTTTTCTGCACTCCGATCTTATCGGCAAACAAATGAATGCTTTCTTTGGTATAGCCCCGACGGCGCAACCCTGAAATAGTGGGCATTCTGGGGTCATCCCATCCCGTAACGTAATGGTCATTTACCAGTTGGAGGAGTTTTCGTTTGCTCATTACCGTATAAGTCAGGTTGAGCCTTGCAAATTCATATTGGCGGGATGGAAATATTTCCAGTTTTTCAATGAACCAGTCGTACAAAGGCCGGTGGGGGACGAACTCCAGCGTGCAAATAGAATGGGTGATATGTTCGATGGAATCACTTTGTCCATGCGCAAAATCATATAGTGGGTAAATACACCAGTCGTCTCCCGTGCGGTGATGATGGGCGTATTTGATACGGTACATAATGGGATCACGCATATGCATATTCGGAGATGACATGTCTATTTTAGCCCTTAATACTTTTTTCTCCTCTTTGAATTTTCCCGCACGCATATCAGCAAACAACCGAAGATTTTCTTCCACACTCCGATCTCTGAAAGGGCTGTTCTTACCTGGCTCGGCAGGTGTCCCTTTCTGTGCTGCTATTTCTTCACTGGAACTGTCATCAACATACGCCAGTTCTTTTTTAATGAGGTCTACTGCAAAAAAATACAATTGTTCAAAATAATCGGATGCATACAGTTCATTAGCCCATTCAAATCCGAGCCACTTAATATCTTCCTTGATACTATCGACATATTCAGTTTCCTCCGTGACCGGGTTGGTATCATCGAAGCGCAGATTTGTCCTACCCCCGTATTTAAGAGCAAGGCCAAAATTTAGGCAAATGGATTTGGCGTGACCGATATGCAGATATCCATTGGGTTCCGGCGGAAAACGCGTGAAAATGGTTTTGTATTTGCCTGATCGCAGGTCATCTTCGACAATCTCTTCGATAAAATTTAGCGATTTTTCTTCCTGTTCTTTCTTAATTTCAGTCATAACATGAATACTCCTTCGGGTTTGCGAATTTACTGCATGTTGGGAAGCCAGCCAAGGCAAAGGAACGTTTGGAGAATATTGATTCTATCTCCGAAAATACCTGTTTTTCAGGATTTTTTCCATCACTTCATCTTTGAATGCCCTACTGATGGGTAACGCGTGGGAGCCAATCCTGATTTCATTGCCTTCAATGGCGTCAATTTTTGCGATAGCAACGATGAATGATTTATGAATTTTCAGGAATTGGGCGCCGGGAAGATTGTCTTCAACAGATTTGAAGGTGAGATAGCTGATATATTTTTTCTCTCTGGTGTGAATGGCCACATAATTCTGCAGCGCTTCGACGAAGAGCACATCACTAAAATGAATTTTGATCAGCCGGGTATCGCTCTTAATGAAAAAATAATCCTGCTCTTTATCGGCTATCCCTGCAGGCTGTTTTGTCGTGTCGAAAAAAGTTTTTGCCTTGAGAGCAGCTTTGAGAAATCGTTCAAATGAAAACGGCTTTAACAGGTAATCGACAGCATTGAGCTCAAACCCATCCACTGCATGTTGGGGATATGCTGTCGTAAAAATAACCATGGGAGGATGTAACAAGGTCCTGATAAATTCTAACCCGGTGATTTTTGGCATTTGAATATCCAGGAATATCAAATCAATTTTTCCTGTTAAGAGGATATCTGCGGCTTTTAAAGGATTTTCAAATTCGCCGGCAAGGTTCAGGAATTCAGCATCCTGAATATATTCCCGCAGTCCTTTCCGGGCCAGTGGCTCATCGTCAATAATTATGCAATGTAGCATAGATACAGCGTTCAGCATTCTGCGTTTAGCGTTTTGCATTTAGCGTTCAATGTTCAATTCCAGCTCGACTTTATATCGTCCGTTGCTATTGTCTATTCTCAATTGGTGTTTATCAGGATAAAGCAATTCAAGTCTTCTTTTCACATTAGCCAGCCCGATTCCCCCCCGCGGCTCTGTAGACCGGGAACCAGCTTCCATTGAATTTTCCACACAACAATGAAATGATTTATCCGATCTCGACATATTCACTTTTACAAAATTATCGCGATCGTTATAATGGGAAATATGCTTGAATGCATTTTCAACAAAGGGCAATAAAAGAAGAGGTGCGATACTAAAGCCGGAAATGCCAGCCATCTGCAGGTCCACGGAATAATTATTATCCTTTCGTAATTGCTGAAGACGGATATAGTCAGCAAGATAAGCAAGTTCTTTTTCGATGCTGATGGAATCCGCATTGCAATCATACAACTGGTAACGCAGGAGATCGGAAAATTGTAACAGGGTTTCTCTCGCTGCTATATTTTGTTTGTCAATCAGGAAATAAATTGAATTGAGGGAATTGAACAGGAAATGAGGGTTGATCTGTGATTTCAAAAACTTCAATTCCGTTTCCGCTTTTTCTTTCGAGATGGCTGCCAGTCGACGCTGTGACTGAACATAATCTGCTACCAGCTTGATGGCAGCACCTGTGCTGGTAAGAAGGAATAAAGGGATGATATTGTCATACACTCTTTCCCTGAAATCGGTAAACACATCGGCAGCGCTGAAAAAAGGAGATAATAATCTTTCATTAACGTCAATTTTCAACAGCCCGATAAAAAAAATCAGCAGCAGATAAATAATAGCGAAGGCAAAATATTTTTTCCTGTATAATAATTTCGGAATAAGGAGGTAATTGGTAGTATACACCAGGAGAGCCAGCGCAATTATTTTTACGGAAGTGACTTCCAGGGCAAGAAGGTGGTTGGGAAAATCATTCACCCTGAAAAAATACCAGCCTGCGAACAACAATGACCAAACCAATAGGTGATACACCTTATATTTCCAGGATGTTTGGAGCATTTTCATATCCAAATTAAATATACAAAATCGGAGTGGTAAGTATTCTTACACGAATGACAGGATTCGCATGACAAATTGCAGTATCAGATCAACAAATTTTCGAAGTCTTAAGCCCGAAGAAATGGTTTTAACAATATCCATCGGCAGATAACTAAACTTACTTATTATAAACTCTTTCCCCAAAAATCAGGCTTCCGATTCTCACCATATTACTTCCTTCTTCCAGAGCAATTTGATAATCACTGCTCATACCCATACTCAGAACGGAAAATCCTTCCCCGCCCCATTTTAGTTTTACCCGGTCATATATTTTTTTCAGGTAAACAAATTCATCCCTGACCTGGACTTTATTATCTGTGAATGAAGCCATGCCCATCAGTCCGGATATTTTGATGTTTGAAAGTTGGCCTGAAGAATGATATTGTTGAATAGCCGCATCCAATTCCTGTTCATTGAAACCAAATTTGGTTTCTTCTTTGGCAATATGTACCTGCAAAAGGCATTCGATGACGCGCTGATGTTTTTTTGCCTGCTTATTAATTTCCACTAATAATTTAAGGCTGTCAACGCCCTGGATCATGAAGACAAAGGAACTGATATATTTTACTTTATTCGACTGCAGATGACCGATAAAATGCCAGCGGATATCACCTGGCAACTGCGACTGCTTTTCAACCATTTCCTGTACATAGTTCTCTCCGAAATCACGATGCCCGAGATCGTATAAGGCTTTGATATCTTCAACCGGCTTGGTCTTGGAAACAGCCACTAATGTTGCCCTGCCCTCCAAAGCTTTCAGAATTTCGATATAACCTGTTTCATTTACCGGCATCAGAAGCTTTTTACTTGTTCTTATTAAAATTCATTTCAATATTGCCCGGCCGATCACCATCCTTTGAACCTCACTGGTCCCTTCGTAGATCTGGGTGATCTTGGCATCCCGCATCAGGCGTTCGACATGGTATTCCTTCACAAAGCCATATCCTCCGTGTATTTGCACTGCCTCAGTCGTCGTCCACATGGCCGTTTCGCTGGCATATACTTTTGCCATGGATGAACTTACCGTATAATCGAGCTGGTGATCTTTTTCCCAGGCGGCGCGCATACAGAGCAGGCGCGAAGCTTCAATTCGGGTAGCCATATCCGCTAGCTTAAACTGAATAGCCTGGTGATGCATGATCTCCTTGCCAAAAGCCTTTCTTTGCTTCGAATAATTCAAAGCCAGTTCATAAGCACCAGATGCGATACCCAAAGCTTGCGATGCAATGCCAATCCTTCCACCATTCAGAGTTTTCATGGCATAAGTGAATCCAAATCCATTGAGGCCAATCTGGTTTTCCTTAGGTACTTTGACATCGTTAAATAAAATACTGTGCGTATCACTCGCACGGATGCCCAATTTATTTTCTTTGGCGCCCACTACTACCCCGGGCCATCTTTTTTCTACAATGAATGTATTGATGCCCTTGCTTCCTTTGGAAGAATCAGTCTGGGCCATGACAAGATAAACAGAAGCGGTGCCTCCATTGGTAATCCAGTTCTTTGTTCCGTTCAGCACATAATGATCTCCCCTGTCTTCGGCTATGGTTCGCTGTGAGGTGGCATCACTTCCAGCCTCCGGTTCACTCAATAAAAAAGCGCCAATATATAGCTCGCCATCCTTTTTCCCCTGGGCCAGGGGGGTTAGATATTTTTCTTTTTGTTGTTCCGTACCATATTCTTCCAGCCCCCAGCACACCAGGCTGTTATTCACGCTCATACATACGCTCACACTGGCATCGATTTTACTAATTTCTTCCATAGCGAGGACATAGCTGACAGTATCCATTCCGGCTCCTCCGTATTTCGGGCTGACCATCATGCCCATAAACCCGAGATCGGCAAGCTTCAATACCTGTTCCTTTGGAAATTTCTGCAGTTCATCCCTTTCGATAACTCCCGGCAAACATTCCTGCCGCGCAAAATCACGCGCGGCCTTTTGAATCATGATATGTTCTTCTGATAATTGAAATTGCATGTAGTTTCTAAAATTGATGGCGCAAAAATAATAGATTTAAACGAAAACTAACAAGTGTTCGTATGCATAGGCGGCAACTATATACAATTAGGGACAAGAAAATAAAAAATATGTATCTTTTCCCACTTAATCCATAAATCATATTACACGTGATTAGTAGGCCCCTGATTTCCGTTCTCTTGTTTCTATCACTATTTAGTCAGAGTAAATCCCAATCCATAAGTCAGAATTCATATGCAATTGGGGCAATATGCAAAGATGGCATTGTGGTGGGAGTTGATTCAAGAATGTTTTATAAAGACACAAAAGGTTTATATTTTTCAGTTGATCCCGTGGCAAAAATTTTTCTTGTTGGCGGCTGCATTGTAACGATTACCGGCCGGGAAACAATATACGATACGCTTATTTCGCATTATGTGAACAGTTTTAGAAATTCGGTAAATACCAATCTTTCGCCCTTTCTTCTTATTAACAGCTTTGTAAATTTTCTTCTTACCAACAGCAGATTTACAAGTAGCGATTTGCACAATATTCAAATGGCTGCCTACGGATTTGAAGATGGGATTCCCAAAATTTGCAGCACAAATGCAGACCGCCCTCAGATACCGGATAATCAACAGGGCGAGGGTGTTTTTTCAAGCGATAGTCTTGCTAATTTCGGCAAGAATAAGAAATACAATATGCCCTTTTGCAGCAGTCACCTGTCCAATGAAGTTGGGCCTTTAATCACAAAGGAAATCAGGGCTGTTGCACGTAAATATAAAAGGCAAAATACTATTGGGGGGCAAATTTGTCTGATGCAGTTGACTCCCAATTTAAGTACCCAATGGTTGAGCAAAGAACCAAAGTTTCTTGAATATACATCAATTTGTGACATTTTCAGAGATGTTAATAACAAAAAAATTTCTCCGAAATACACTGCACACAAATTGAAAAAGAAAATAAGAGCGCGAATAGCCAATTGCCCAAGTAATTCTCAACTTTGATTTTCAACCTCTCCTTTCATAATATGATTTTGAGAAGTGACTAAAAACTAAATAGTCAGGTGAATAATTCAGGAATAAAAAATCGATTTCAGTTTTGACCGGGAACCTTTATTTCAATGAAATAATATCCGTCCATATCACTCCTGCCATAATAAACCTTTCCTCTGTGAATATACGTTTGCAAAACGATATAATCCCATTTACCTTTCAACGTATCCAGGTTGCATAGTGAAAGCGCCGGTTTTAATTCATGAATATCGAGATAAGGAGGTTGCTGAATCCGGCCGTGCTTGCTAATCCTTTCTTTCACATCCGGTGTCAGGATATTTACCTGCTCACCTGTCGCCATAAAACTAATGTCTTTTGCTCCTCTGTTTAGCGCATCATTAATGTCTTCAAAAGAAATATTTTCATACAGCTTTTTGTCGGTTGGCATAGCGGGAAGATTTTAGGTGATTATTTTAATCAGGGAGGATTGAATAGCTATCAAAGGTCTTAGATAACGGCAACAATTTTTCAGCAAGACAAATTTATACTTTCTTTTTAAAACAGAAATTTCACATAAAGGCAAAAAGACTCCCAAATTATTAACAGACCCTCGCGCCTTTACGTGCGATTTCCTCATTATGAACAAAATGTGGGTTTAATGTATAGCTGCAGAATATATGCTACCTTTGCATCAACATTTATTCTATGCCTGTCATCGTGAAATCTGCCTGTGTTTTTTCTTTTGCCAAATTACATCTGCCGGTGAATTTTTATATACCTGGTTGATGCAGTGCATCATCTTCCTGATCCATTATTTTCTCTTTTTGTTTTGAACAACTTATGAATATCTTATTTTATGTCTAAACAGGATGCTAACCAATTGAAAATATCTTCCGAAATCGGGCGATTAAGGAGATTGCTGGTGCACAGTCCCGATAGCGGATTGGGCAAGGTAGTTCCTTCGAAAGCACAGGACTGGCTATTTGAAGATATTGTTCACCTTGACACAATCCGAAAAAAAGAATATGATTTTTACACCAAGATTCTTCTCTATTTTCTCGACCCTGAAAAAATAAAGGGGAAATTGAAGGATGTGGATGCCGAAAAAAGCAAACGCAAATTTTATAAACCCGATCACGAAAGTTTTTTTAAATCCGATAAAGTGATCGAATTGCAATGGCTGCTGGCAGCAATCTTAAGCGATAATGAAATTAAGTTGAAACTGGTTGCCTCTGTCTGCGCCATCGAAGGCTGTTCCTATAACACGCAAAAACAACTTTCTGATCTGGATGCCAAATCATTGGCGAAAACATTTATCACCGGCGCATTGAATGATGATGTGATGCTTTTTCCGCCGATCCCTAATTTTATATTTACCCGTGACATCGGCATTGTGGTGAATGACCATGTGTTGCTGAACAGGCCGGCCAAAAAAGCAAGAACGAGAGAAGCGCTGCTGATCAAATATATTTTCTTTAATCATCCCCTGTTTTCTGCGTACAGAGATAATATCATCGAATTGCCGGAGACCTACCATCATTTTCTCCTGCCAAAAGACGGGGATGATAAAAAAGTCACTCTCGAAGGAGGAGATGTCATGGTGGTCAGTAAAGACCACTTACTGATCGGCGTTAGTGAACGCACCACCATGGAAGCCGCGCACCAGGCCATCACAATCCTTTTTGAAAAAAATGTAGTGAAGAAGATCACGATCATAAAAATTCCCAAGAAAAGGGACTACATGCATATCGATACGATTTTTACGCAGGTCAAGCGCAATGTATGGGTAATGCTCGGTGTGTTTTCAAAAAAAGCAATGAAGCACGAGGATGCAGATGCAGTGCAACGCATTTTAATAGATAGCAAGAAAGAAGAGAAACTCAAAATCATTCAGTTCAAAAAAAAGGATATTGAGAACCCGAAATATTTTGATACCCTGGAAGACCTTTTGATTGACATCAGTGAAAATGATTTAGGAAGCAAAGACAAAGTAAAATTCATTTATTCCGGGAACAATGAATTTCCTTTTGATGCCAGGGAACAGTGGACTGATTCGTGCAACCTCCTTGCCCTGAATGAGGGTGTTGTGTTGGGTTACGACCGCAATGATAAGACAGTAGAAGCTTTTAAAGAGAGCGGATTCAACATCGTGCATGCTCATCATCTCATTGAAGAATTAGAAAAAGGAAAAATAGAGGCAGATGAGTTAGAAGATACCCTGATCCTGATGCCGTCGGCTGAGTTGTCAAGGGCGAGAGGCGGTTTTCATTGCATGAGCATGCCGCTGCTGAGAGATGATATGTAGCTTAAAAACTTTTCAATTTAATTCTATCTCATGCAAACCACGTCACATATACTCATGATAAGGCCTGTACATTTTGGTTTCAATGCCGAAACTGCAGTGAACAACGCATTTCAGGTTGCCGGCAAAGATGATCATGCGCAGGAAAATGCATTGGCCGAATTTGATGCATTTGTAGAGTTGCTCCGGAAAAATGATATTGATGTAACTGTGGTCAACGATACCGGAGAGCCCTATACGCCAGATTCAATTTTCCCGAATAACTGGATCTCGTTTCACAACAATGGTACCGTTTGCTTTTACCCCATGTATGCTCCTAACCGCAGACAGGAACGCAAACCCGGCATCCTGGAAATCATCGGCGAAAAATTCAAAGTCTCAAAAAAAATAGATTTTAGTTATTACGAAAAAAAGAATCTTTTCCTGGAAGGCACCGGAAGTATGGTATTGGACAGAGAAAATAAAATCGCTTATGCCTGTCTTTCGCCCCGCACTGATAAAAAAGTATTACAGGTCTTTTGTGAACAAATGGGATACAGGGCCCTGGCCTTTCATGCGAAAGATGCAGAGGGCAGAGCGATTTATCATACCAATGTCATGATGTGCGTGGCTGACAAATACGTGGTGATCTGCCTCGATTCAATTGCACGGAAAAAAGAAAGGGAGGAAGTGATTGAAATGATTAAAAAAACGGGTAAGGAAATCATTGATATCGACCAGGAGCAGATGAATCATTTTGCCGGGAATATGCTCCAGGTGCATAATAAATCAGGCAGGAATCTACTCGTTATGTCGACCCAGGCTTATGAAACACTGACTACAAAACAGGTCAAGAAATTATCTTCATTCGATAAAATCATCCATTCAGATTTAAGGGCTATTGAAACCAATGGCGGGGGCAGTGCACGCTGCATGATGGCAGAAGTTCACTTACCTGAGAAATAAATTTTAAGTATATTTTCTCCATGAAAAGAAGTCTTTCGGCCATTCTGCTATTCCCTGCATTATTCGGTTACTCACAGCATAACAGGGAGGCATATATTGATTCCCTGACGGATTATCGAAAGAATTATATTCAGACTCATGAAATTGTGAGGGAGAGTGACAGGCAATTTTTCCGGTTCTACCCTATCGACCCTGCTTATCATATTGCCGCCAAATTTGAAAGAATCAGCAATGACAAATGGTTTCCGATGAACACTTCCGGAAAAGAAAAACAGGTTTACAGGAGATTTGGTAAAATAACTTTTAAGATTCACGATACAGCTGTTCATCTTTATATCTACCAGTCACAATCCTTACTTACAAATCAGCAGTATAAAGACTATTTGTTCATTCCTTTTACTGATGCAACAAGCGGACTGGAAAGTTATGGAGGTGGAAGATATCTTGATTTTACTATTGCTGATATCACGAATAATTCACTGCTAATCGATTTCAACAAAGCCTATAATCCCTATTGTGCATATACAACCGGGTATAATTGCCCGATACCGCCAAAAGAAAATGACCTGCCGGTTGCTATCAGGGCTGGTGAAAAAAATTATTGCAAGCCGAATCACTAAAGATTACTCCTGAAATAAAAAATTAATGTGATGAGCGGATATGTTATGATTGATATGATTTGCGCGGATTGACATAATCATCTTTGAGTCATCAGGACGAACTTTCAACTGCCATCTGCTTCAATCCTTCTGCAAAGCTCAGCGGTTCGTATCCCAGTTTCATTCTTGCCTTTTCTATCACAAATCCTGTTTTTGGAGGACGAAGTGCAGGTTGTGTGAATGTAGTTGCATTTACGCGCTCAATCAGGCTTTTGTCGAGAGAAAAAAAATCAGCAGTCTTCAATGCCATTTGATAAGGTGTGAGCAAGTCCTTTCCCGATATGTGAAAAATGCCCAATGCTTTTTTCTCAATGGCCAATGAAATCCCGTTTGCCAGATCTCCGGCCCAGGTTGGAGTTCGCCATTGATCATCGACAACTTTGATTCGTTCTTTTTTTTCCAGTTGATCTTTTACCCAGGAGATAATATTGTGCCTCCCACCAGGAATTGAATTTCCGTACACCAGGCAGGTTCTCACAATAGTGGACGGAATTTTGCAATGATGCACGAACTGCTCAGCCTGCATTTTTGTAAATCCATACCAGCTAATCGGTTCAGTAAGCTCATCCTCTGTATAATTCCCCTTTTTCCCGTCAAAAACAAAATCGGTGGAGATGAAAATAAAATGCTGGCTGTATTCTTCAGCGAAACCCATTAATTTCAATGTCCCGCTCACATTTATTTTAAATGCTTCTTCTTTTTTGATTTCACAGTCATCAACCTGAGTCATGGCTGCAGCATGGATTATGCATTCAGGCTTCACAGTTGCGATCACATCATGCAAAGACTGATCTTCCGTAATATCAAGAGAATAATATTTATATCGTGTATGCCCTTCCAAAGGAAGTCTCGATGCACCTCTTCCCGTGGCAATAACGGTATACTTTTTTCCCAGCAATAGTTTTACGAGATATTGCCCCAATAAGCCATTGGCTCCTGTAATTAAAACTTTCAATGCCGAAGTTTAAAAAGGCTTTTGTTGATTAGCTCCTTTACCGTTAGTGAAAACCGGAGTAATTCCCATGTTGTAAAAGCTGAAGGAATAGATGTCAGCCATCGTTTCAATATTCTTATTCGTATTGCTGGCACCATGTCCTGAATTGGTATCAATCCTGATTAATATAGGATTTGGACCTTTGTATTTTTCCTGCAAGGTGGCGGCATATTTGAAACTATGGGCCGGCACTACGCGATCATCGTGATCGGCGGTAGTGATCAGTATGGCCGGGTAGTTCAATCCTTCTTTGATATTATGCAATGGCGAATAGGCATAGAGGTTTTTAAAATCAGCAGCACTGTCACTGCTTCCGTATTCCGAAACCCAGGCTGAGCCGATAGTAAATTTTTGGAATCGCAACATATCCATCACGCCAAACTGGGGAATAGCCACCCGGTACAAATCAGGCCGCTGGTTGACTACAGCGCCAATCAACAAACCTCCATTTGATCCTCCACGTACAACAAGCCGCTGACTGGAAGTATATTTATTTTTGATGAGGTATTCTGCCGCAGCAATGAAATCATTAAAGACATTTTGCTTATTAAATCGCTTGCCGCTTTCATGCCATTTTTCTCCGTACTCTCCTCCGCCCCGCAGGTTTGCCAACGCGTATACGCCTCCCTGTTCGAGCCAGGGGATCAACGTCGGACTAAAGTAAGGCGTGGAACTGATATTGAAACCTCCATAGGCATATAACAAAGCAGGATTATTGCCATCCAGTTTCAGTCCTTTTCGGTAGACGATGAACATAGGGATCTTCGTGCCGTCCTTGCTGGGATAGAAGACCTGCCTGGTTTCATAACCTGAAGGGTTAAACGAAACTTCAGGAGCACGGAAAACAGTGCTTTTCCCGGTGGCTATTTCATATCTGTAAATCGTAGGAGGAAAAGTGAAAGAGCTAAAAATATAAAAAACGAATTTGTCATCTCGCAAACCGCCAAATCCTTCTGCATTACCCAGGGCAGGAAGCGAAATTTCCTTTTGAGATTTTCCATCAAGTCCATATGCAAACACTTTGCTGGAAACATCCTTCAGATAACTTACGAATAACCGGCCTCCCGCAGTGCCGGCCTGATCTATCGGCTGCTCTTTCTCCGGAATAATTGTTCTCCAGTTCTCTTTTCCAGGCAAAGCCGGATCAACCAAAACGATTTTACTATTGGCCGCGCTGTCATTTGTCTGAACCATGAATTTTCCATTCACATCATCAAGAACAAGATAAGTGTACTTGGTAATTTTTTCCACGATGGGCTTAAAAGTTTTATCGCTGCTGTTTTCGTCGCGATAAAACATTGCATCTCCGTCCAATCCTTTCGTCGGATCTTCAATGTATAAAAAAGCGTACCGTTCATCTTCAGTTGTGCTAATAGTAAAAAAACGACCGGGGTTGCCGGGCTCGCTATACACGAACTGATCGCGTTCCTGCGGTGTTCCTACAACATGAAAATAAATCTGCATGTTTTCATTTTTGGAAGACAGCTCTTTCCCTTTTTCCGGTTCCGGAAAACGGCTGTAATAAAATCCATTCCCTTTCCAACTCGCTCCTGAAAATTTCACCCAACGCAAGGTATCTCCGATAACTTTTCCTGTGCTCATGTCGCGCACATAAAAGGTTTCCCAATCCGATCCGCCTATCGACAATCCATAAGCGGCATAGTGTGCGTCTTTTGAAAGTGAAAACAAAGTGAGGCGCGTAGTTCCGTCCGCAGATAATGTATTGGGGTCGATGACCAGTTCAGGATCACCACTCAATCCTTTTTGCCTGTATAAAACAGACTGATTTTGCAGTCCGTTATTCTTAAAGAAATAATAATATTCTCCTTTGCGGAACGGTGCCGAATACTTCGGATAATTGTACACCTCTTCAATTCTTTTTTTAAACTGATCTCTGTAAGGTATTTTATTGAGGTAGTCAAAAGTCACTTTATTTTCATCCTTGACCCAGGCCCTGGTTTCAGCGCTGGTATCATTCTCCAGCCAGCGATAGGGATCAGCAACCTGGGTTCCGAAATAATCATCGATCTGGTCTGTTCTTTTAGTCTGCGGATACGCAAGATGTGCAGAAGGCTGCGCCTGGGTAAAAAAATGTAACAACAAAAAAATAATAACCCATGCGGGGATGAAGGTTTTTCTCATATCATTTTTTTTGATTCTACAATTTAAAAATAAGTAACGATAATGCCGGGTTGGTGAATCAAATCAAATCCTTATTTTTGGGGCTTGTTTGAGGACGGTAGAAATAATTCAATGATTCCTGCCATTGATTGAAGCTTTTTTAACAATCAAATGAAGAATTTAATTAATTAATTAATTAATGCAAGTCAAGGTCTCTAAAATTGGTGTGCTCACTTCCGGGGGAGATGCTCCGGGAATGAACGCAGCAGTCCGCGCAGTAGTTCGCACTGGAATTTATTATGGTCTCGAAGTGTTCGGAATCATGAGAGGATACAGCGGTGCGATTGAAAATGATATTATCCCCATGCATTCGAGGAGCGTCGCGAACATTATTCAGCGTGGCGGCACTATCCTGAAGACTGCCCGTTGCAAGGAGTTTTTTGAATATGAAGGAAGAGCGAAAGCCTTTCACAACCTGAAAAATCTGGGCATCAACAGCCTCGTGATTATTGGAGGTGATGGATCATTCCGAGGCGCACACAAATTAAGCACTGAATTCGGAATGCCCTGCATAGGCATTCCAGGCACGATTGATAAAGATATTGCAGGAACCGATTTTACAATTGGATTTGATACTGCAGTAAATACCGCCGTCGATGCTATCGATAAAATAAGAGATACCGCCGATGCACACGATCGTTTATTTATTATTGAAGTGATGGGTCGTGATGCCGGTTATATTGCTTTACATAGCGGTATTGCAACCGGCGCAGAAAGCATCCTGATTCCTGAACGAAAAACTGATATCGAAGAACTGGTAAGCTCTCTGCAGGAAAAAGAAAAAAGAAAGAAATTAGTTAATCTGGTGATTGTCGCGGAAGGTGATAATTTCGGTGGAGCCGAAGAGGTGGCCAAAGTGGTAAAAGAAAGGTTGCCTAATGTCGATACGAGGGTTTGCATTCTTGGTCATATTCAGCGCGGAGGTTCACCTACATGTCTCGACAGATTAATTGCAAGCCGTATGGGCTATTCAGCAGTCGAATGCCTGCTGGAAAACCGATTTAATGTAATGGTTGGTGTAGTTAATAATAGAATTCATTTTACTCCCCTGGAAAAAGCAGTCAAAGCCAAACAGAAAATAAGTGATGACTGGTTGAAGATTGTGAAAATTCTGGCATCATAAAAAAACCTTTGTACTTGTTTAATTTTAAGAAATCAAAGCAGCACTTCATGACAAAACATTTATCAAAATACATTCACGAGCAGATGGATAAAAAGGCCGGGCTGGAGCATACTTTTCACAGAACAAAAATAGTCGCCACTGTAGGACCAGCCTGCGATACCTATGATAAGCTTTTGGCCCTGGTGAGAGCAGGAGTGAATGTATTCCGTCTAAATTTTTCGCACGGCTCGCATGAAGATAAAGCGCGCATTATTGAATATATCAGGAAAATAAATAGTACCGAGCCTTTCAATATCGCAATACTTGGCGATTTGCAGGGACCGAAACTACGTGTGGGCGAGATTGAAGGCGGGAGCATGGAAGTCAAAGAAGGAGATATCCTGACTTTTACCAATGAAAAGCTGGTTGGCAATAAAGAGAGAATTTATGTTTCCTATCCCAACCTGCATGCTGACGTGAAAATCGGGAATACGATTTTGATTGATGACGGAAAGCTCGAAGTAAAAGTCGTAGGTGTAGAAAAGAACAATGATGTAAAAGTGGAAGTCACCCTGGGTGGTATTCTTTCTTCAAAAAAAGGAGTCAACCTGCCGGATACGAAAATTTCTCTTCCTGCACTAACCGATAAAGATCTTGTCGACCTGGAATTCATCATTGAACAAAAACTGGATTGGGTTGCTCTTTCTTTTGTACGCAGTGTGAAGGATCTTGTTATTCTGCGCAGCAAGCTGGATGATAAGAAAAGTAAATCAAAAATTATTGCCAAGATAGAAAAGCCGGAAGCGCTTACGAATATCCGTGAGATCATCCTTGAATCAGATGGTATTATGGTCGCACGTGGTGATTTGGGAGTAGAATTGCCGGTAGAACAGGTTCCCCTCATTCAAAAACAAATCATCCGCAAATCCATTCACCGTGCCAAGCCTGTCATCGTAGCCACGCAGATGATGGAAAGTATGATTGATCGCACCAAACCCAACCGAAGCGAAATCACCGATGTGGCTAATGCTGTGCTGGAAGGCGCCGATGCCGTGATGCTGAGTGCGGAAACAGCAACAGGTAACTATCCTACCTTGGTTGTGGAAACGATGCGCAAGATCATCATGGAAGTGGAAAAAACAGATTATCATTATAACCGTGAAGATGAGCTGGCTCCACAGCCGCACTCCCCTTCTTTTTTGAGTGATGCCATATGTTATAATGCCTGTAAACTGGCCAAGGATTCCAATGCAGATGCACTTATCGGTATGACACAAACAGGATATACCGGCTTTATGCTTTCCAGCTATCGTCCAAAATCACCATTATATATTTTCTCCAAGGAAAAAACCCTGATCAATCAGCTGAGCCTGAGCTGGGGAGTTCGGGCATTTCATTATGCGGAAGAAGAAGGGATTGACAATATCATCCAGGACCAGCTGGACATATTAAAAGAAAGAGGATTTATCAAGAGCGGAGATGTGGTCGTGAATACCGGCAGTATTCCCGTGCA
>DATJWE010000224.1:0-5521 GCA_035501475.1 Puia sp.
TTGTAAACCTTGTTAACCCCAGCAATATTACACCTGAGTTCCAGGCGCAGTTGGATACTAATATTACATTAGCGAGAAGTATCGAAAGACAATTTATCATTGGTCCCAATTATAATTTTAATTTAAACACACAGATCAAACCCAACAGAAGGCCAAACAATTTTTATTTCAATTTTAATGTCGATCTGTCGGCTAATCTGCTCGGATTGATTACAGGAGCCAGTATCGAAAGAAATAATGTAAAGACAATTTTCAATACGCCATTTTCACAATATGTGCGAGGCGAACTGGATTTCAGGCACTATCTGAGTTTTAATCAGAATACTGTTCTTGCAAGCAGGTTCATCGGAGGTATTGGATATGCTTATGGTAATAGTAGCACAATGCCTTTCATAAAAGAATTTTTTGCCGGCGGTGACAACGATATTCGTGCATTCCGATCAAGATCACTTGGACCGGGATCATATTATGCAGGGAACAGAGACACAGCTTTTATTCCCGACCAACCAGGAGATATCAAACTTGAAATGAACACTGAATTCAGGTTTAAATTATTTTCAATTGTAAGATGGGCATTTTTTGTTGATGCGGGCAACACGTGGACCATCAGGCCTGATACTTCCCGCCCGGGCTCACAGTTTACAAAAGATTTTTTAAGCGAAGTTGCAGTTGGTGTGGGCACTGGGTTGCGATTGGATATCAGTATTCTGATTCTTCGGTTAGACTTTGCCGTTCCTATCAGGGAGCCGTTCAGGCCGGCCGGATCGCGATGGGTATTCGATAATAGAAATCCGGTACTGAATTTTTCAATCGGCTATCCTTTTTAATGTGTGACCTCATAAAAAAATTAAAACTAAAAATAATTTTAAACCCTATGTGTTCCTATGATTCTATTGTGTCTATGTTGTACATTTTACCACATAGGATCATAAGCAGATAGTTTCACATAGATGTAATCTAAAGTAAACATAATATTTTCAAAATTATTAATATCGAAAGTATGGAATTGGTTATTGTTCGTCATGGGCAGTCTCAATGGAACCTTGAAAACAGGTTCACAGGTGAAGTGGATGTTCCACTTACGCCGGTTGGCGCTGAAGAAGCACATGCCGCCGGCAAAAAACTCCGGGGAATTATTTTTGGGAAATGCTTTACTTCTATATTGATTCGTGCTCAGGAAACGTTGAGAATTATTCTTGAAGAGATCAACCAGGAAAATATTCCCGTAATAAAAGATAAGGCGCTCAATGAAAGAAATTATGGAGAATTGCAGGGGCTTAATAAATCTGCCATGGCTGAAAAATACGGTGCCGAACAAATAGCAATGTGGAGACGAAGCTACGATGTGACACCACCTGGTGGTGAAAGCCTTAAAGACACTGCTGAAAGAGTCATTCCTTTTTATAAACAGCATATTGAACCCTGCCTGAAAGATCAGAATATTCTTATTGTCGCACACGGTAACAGTTTACGTGCATTGATGATGTATCTCGAAAAAATTAATGAAGAAAAAATTGCATCGGTCAATATTCCCACGGGCTTGCCGAGGGTATACGAATTTGATGCATTCATGAAACTGATCAGCGTGTTCTATCTCTGATCAGTTATTATATCGATCATTTCTTTTTGCGTCAGGGATTGTAGCCCCGGATTTAAATCCAGGACTATAATCCGGCACCATCGAAGGTTTATTAATCGTATCGGGTGTATTAATCACTCAACCTTAGAGTCTATAAATCTTAAAATGATCCCTGCCGGAATTCATATGTCACTACAGTGAAATATATATGGTAATTTGCATTTGCCATTTGATTTGTTCTCCCTAAACCTTGCATTAAGTTTTTTTGAATCATGGCATACTCTGTGTTAGTAGAATGCTGATCAGGTCTTTCCGATCGGAGCAGCTTTGTGAAACATGAAAATGAGTTGTAACTCTATTCGTCTAATTCATGTAATTCGTATAATTCGTGATCAAAAATAATCCAATACAGGAATTTCTCACCCAGCTACGAATATCCTTTCTCGGCGACAGCCTTATGCACAAATATGATAACGAAAGAGCACCCCTGCGTTCAGAATTGTTTAGCCTGGAGCAACTGGAACAATATGCAAGGACACTTGCAAAAAATCATGCCATCACATCCGAACGAACGTCGGAACAGTTATTAAAAAGACTGGCTGATAATGAAGAAATATTGCTTGAAGTCCACAACCTGTTAACCGAATCTGCAAAAGAGAATATTCGTATCACTCCTGCCGGCGAATGGCTGCTGGATAATTTTTACCTGATCGAAGAACAAATCTATACAGGCGAAAAACATTTGTCGAAAGGGTATAGCAAAGGCCTTCCCAAACTGCTGAAAGGCCCGTCAGCCGGGCTTCCCAGGGTATATGATATAGCTATTGAGTTGGTTTCTCACAGCGACGGGCGCGTTGATCTGAAAAGCTTAAGCAGTTTTATCAGCGCGTATCAGGAAGTATCTCATCTTAAACTCGGTGAATTATGGGCCGTTCCAATTATGCTCCGCCTCGCATTAATTGAAAATCTGCGAAGACTTGCAGCGCAGATCGCCAAGGACAGAATTAATAAAAATCTCGCTGATTATTGGGCAGATCAGATGACTGAAATAGTTGAAAAAGATCCGAAAAGCCTTGTTCTCGTTATTGCTGACATGGCCAGATATGGCCCGCCAATGGAAAGTTCATTCGTTGCAGAATTGACCCGCCGGCTTGTAGGCAAGGGTTCTGCATTTGCGCTGCCATTAAGCTGGATCGAGCAACGATTATCTGAACAGGGTTTGACAAGTAATGAACTTGTACATCTTGAAAACCAGAAACAGGCCGCTGATCAGGTTTCGATGAGCAATAGTATCGGTAGTCTTCGGTTTTTAAGCAGCAATGAATGGAGAGATTTTGTTGAGAAAACCAGCGTAGTTGAACAACAACTCAAACAGGACAGGATCTATGCAGAAATGGATTTTCGTACACGGGATCATTATCGACATATCGTTGAAAAGATTGCCAAAAACAGTAGCTATTCAGAACTGGAAGTGGCTGAAATTGCAAACAAACTGGCCAATGAAAATGCCGCAAAGAGCATTAGCGATAAACGCAAATCGCACGTAGGTTTCTATCTGATAGGAAAAGGGTTGAAGCAACTCGAAAAGCTGACCAGTATGAAATTGTCCAGGCTTGAGCTGTTTGAAAGAATTGGTCAAAAAATCCCTCTCTTCCTGTATATCACCGGGATCCTCATTTTCACAGGAGCTTTCAGCGGCGCACTGATTAAAAGAGCATATGATGATGGGTTGACAACCTGGTGGCAGCTTTCCATTCTGAGCTTTTTTTCAATTGTTGCGACGAGTCAGCTTGCTATCATGCTCGTCAATTGGATCATCACATTGTTAGTTAAACCCAATTTGCTTCCCCGGATGGATTTTTCAAAAGGAATTCCTTTCGACTGCCGGACTCTTGTGGTTATCCCTACCATGTTTAACAGCGAATCAGAATTGGATGATTTACTGGAAGGTCTTGAAGTCCGTTTTCTTGCTAACCGGGACGCGAATCTTCACTTTGCCCTGCTCACTGATTTTTATGATGCCCGTGAAGAAAAACTTTCCGGAGAAGACCAGCTTCTTCAGTCATCCAAAGCAAGAGTGGAGGCATTGAACAGAAAATATCTGCGCGAAAAGAATGATATTTTTTTTCTTTTTCATCGGCCCCGTAAATGGAATGCTCGCGATAAAACCTGGATGGGATATGAACGCAAACGTGGAAAGTTATCCGAACTGAATGCCCTGTTGCGCGGAAAATCAAAAGATAATTTCTGTTTGATCGTGGGCGAAGAAGCTGTTTTTTCTACCATCAGATACGTCATCACGCTCGATACCGATACCTTATTGCCCAAAGAGGCTGCCTGGAAAATTGTGGGAACCATCGCACACCCGTTGAACAAAGCTTATTACGATGAAAAAAAACAACGGGTTACGGAAGGATATGGTATTCTTCAACCAAGGGTGGCCGTTAGTCTTCCCCATGGTAACAGTTCCCTATATGCGCGGATGCATGGGCATGAACCGGGTATCGATCCTTATACCAAAGCCATTTCGGATGTGTACCAGGACATGTTCAATGAAGGTTCGTTTATTGGCAAGGGAATTTATGAAGTGGATGCTTTTGAGCAGTCGCTGGGCAACCGCTTTCCAGAGAACAGGATCCTGAGTCATGATCTGCTCGAAGGAAGTTATGCGCGCTGCGGTTTATTGAGTGATGTGCAGCTGTATGAAGAATATCCTTCGCGTTATGATGCGGACATGAAGCGGAGGCATCGCTGGATCCGCGGCGACTGGCAAATTGCTGACTGGTTATTGCCTTTTGTGCCGGGACCGGGCAAACAGATGCTGAAAAATCCCATTTCAGGTTTGTCGTGGTGGAAAATATTTGATAACCTTCGCCGCAGTCTTATTCCTTTATCTTTTCTGCTTTTGATATTATATGGCTGGGCATTGTCACCTTCTCCACATTTCTGGACCCTGGCCATCATTGTGGTCATTGTATTGCCATCAGTAATTGGTTTTTTCTGGGAATTATGGCAAAAGCCCGACGATGTGATCTTAGTACAACATACCATACTTGCGGTAAAATTTTCAAGTCACCAGTTTATCCAGCATCTTCTCACGCTGGCCGCACTTCCTTATGAAGCTTTTTCGGCTACCCATGCTATTTTACAGACGATCTGGCGCATGTCGATCACGCATAGAAATTTATTGAAATGGAATCCTTCCATCAAGCTGCTGAGAGCTGATCAAAAAAATATTTTTGCTGAATACCTGACTATGTGGTTTGCGCCTTTTCTTGCTTTCTGCACTTTTATTTTTCTGACTTATCGAGTACCTCTCAATCTTATAGTTGCCATACCTGTGTTAATCCTTTGGGTTTTGGCTCCCGCCATTGCATGGAAAATCAGCTTACCCTTTAAAGGACGCAGGCTGAATCTCAGTGAAGACCAGAAAACTTTTCTCTATAAGATGGCAAGGAAAACCTGGGCCTTTTTTGAAAATTTTGTCGGGCAGGAGGACAACTGGCTTCCGCCGGATAATTACCAGGAGAGTCCTGTCAGCCGGATTGCACACCGGACATCTCCAACAAATATTGGCCTGTCATTGCTCGCTAATTTATCTGCTTATGATTTCGGATACATCAGCCCTGGTCAATTGATTGAGAGAACAAGCAATTCCATCGGCACAATGCAACGTATGGAACGCTACCGGGGGCATTTTTACAACTGGTATGATACGCAATCTCTCACTCCATTGATACCGAAATATATTTCAACGGTGGACAGCGGAAATCTCGTCGGCCATCTGCTTACCTTAAAACAGGGACTGCTGGCACTGGTGAATCAAAAAATAATTTCTCCCAGGTTATTTGAAGGAATTCGAGATACCATGAACCTGCTTGCAGAGAAAACCGGAGAGACGAATTCAGTAAAACAATTCCGTGCCATCGTTCAATCTGCATG
>DATJWE010000225.1:0-6409 GCA_035501475.1 Puia sp.
CGCTGCACGCACAACGGATTTATTTCCGGACATATGAGGCAATGTCAGCGAGCGTTTAAAATTCCCTTTTCCATCGTTAAGGTATAATCGATCTTGCAAAGCATCTGATTCATCCGAATACTCATTGCCTCCGCTGACAACATACAAATCCAGGTCCCCGTCATTGTCTGCGTCAAAAAAAATAGCATCTACTTTTTCGCAGGCTGCATCTCTTATAAACGACGAATCATTTGTCGGCAAAAATTTTCCATTGGCCTGCTGAATGAATAATTGGGAAGGCTGGTTTTTGGCACCACATACAAAAAAGTCTTCCAACCCGTCTCCATTCACATCCCCGACAGCAATTTTAGGTCCCTGGGTAGATACCTGATGAGGAATAAGTAGTTGCTTATCGAAATCATTGAAAGATGTATTTTCCTGATGTTTGAATTCGATTCCCAGTTTTGAAGATATATCCAGGAATGGTGATTCATCTGATTGATGTAACAGGTTTTGAATAAAATCAAATTGACTGGCAATGCCAATTGTTTTTGCAGCATCATAGTTGACTTGCAGTTTCTGATCTGTCTTTACTTTAAACAATTCCTGGTACCTGTTATTGGGCCAGATAATAATCATGCTATCGATCAACATTTTCTCTCCCAGCCCATAATGCAGTATAGGCTCCACGCTGCTCATGAAACCTTTGACAGGCTGCAGTTCCTGGTACATCGGTTTCCCATCAACAAACAAAAAAACTTTTGCTCCGATTGCAAATGTATTCGGTGACGGAGCTTTCAGCTGTATATTCAAATAATGAAACTCCGGCCGTTCATTTCGGATATTGTTCCTGTAAATGACTGCGGGGGAATTCATATTGTTTACAACAAGATCGAGTGAACCATCATTATTGAAATCAGCATAAGCAGCTCCCTGGGAAACCGTGGCATTTTCAAATCCCCAGTCGGCAGAACGATCTTTAAACTGCAAATCCGGACTTCCCTCGAAAATATAATTGTGCCAGGCGCCCGGCGGCTGGCGGCTAAGTAATTCTTTATCGAATTGGCGTGAACCGTTTACGCTCAATTGTCTTTGAATGGAAGTAAGAAATTTCTCATAATCCAGATCATTCAAGCGATTTTTGATTCCATTGGAAACAAAAATATCATTGATGCCATCCAGGTTATAATCTGCGATCAAAGGCCCCCAGCTCCAGTCTGTTGCAGCAACTCCTGCATATAAACCAATATCAGAAAATTTTTTCCCCCTCCCGATATTTAGTTGCAGGCAATTCCTGGAATACTGGTAATGATATCCTGCGCGAATGCGCAAATTGTAATTGTCGAGTGATTCATCTCCTACTGATGATTTTAAAACTTTTTCATCTTCCGGAAGCATATCGAGAGTCATTACATCGAGCCAGCCATCGTTGTTGATATCAGCAATATCATTTCCCATGGAGAACCTGGATTCATGATTGAATGCTGACTGATTCATTTCTTTAAATGTGCCGTTGCCCTGGTTTACATAGTAATAATCATTTTCATGAAAATCATTGCTGACATAAATATCATCGTATCCATCATTGTTTAAATCAGCGACACTCACTCCCAGTCCGTATCCAAGCGGACTACTAATGATGCCGGAGGTTTTTGTTACATCAACAAAATGATTTCCGTCGTTACGAAATAATTTTCCACCGCTGACTTCGCTATAAATGTGCCTGACAGAAGTATCGCCGTAATTGCTGTTTTGATGAACGGAGTGCTGCAGGAGAAACATGTCAAGGTCGCCGTCTTTATCATAATCAAAAAAAACTGCCTGTGTGTTATAGCCCTGAATATCCAATCCCCATTGATGAGCACATTCTGTAAATGTGTTATCGTGGTTGTTGATGAATAATTTATTATGAGAGTTCCGGAAATAAGTATGCTGCTCACCGCCGTTATAATTTTCAGGTGTGTGATTGGAAACTGTACAAACATAAATATCCAGCCACCCGTCTCCATTTACATCTGCCATGGTAACGCCGGTTTTCCAGTCGGCATCAGCTTTTACACCGGCTTTCTCCGTAATATCTTCAAATTGAAAATTCCCCTTGTTAAGATATAATTTGTTTTCGCCGGTGTTGGATACAAGATAAATATCGGGCAATCCGTCATTATTGATATCTCCCACTGCCACTCCCGCACCATTGTAATAGTAGAGATAGTCCAAAATATTAAGCGTATCAGTATCCTGGTTTTTATTGACGAAGTCAATGCCTGTTTGTTTTGCAGACAGTTGTTCAAACAAGGGTTTTTGTTTCGAATTACAGGAAATCAAAAAAATGGAGGCATAAAAAAACCACTTCAGGTAGTTATTTGCAGACAGAAATATTTCGTTCTTTGTTGCCAATGGAGAAAACTTAAGCAGGTCGCAGTCAACATAATCATTATCTGGATGGCGATAAACCAAGGTCAGTTTCTTTTTTGAAAAATTTGCAAGGCATCATTATTACGCGCAACAACAATAAAGCTTCCTTTTTTTGTATTGATCGATTGGATATCCCTGATTTCTCCTTTGACAAATAAGCCACTGAGGACAGGAGGAACATAAGTAAACTGATGATTGCGGTCAGCTAAAAGGGTTGTTCCATAACTTGCATCCAACCGGCCCACTTCAGGTTTGAGGCCGAAGAAATTTCCTCCCAAAAAAATATCCGGTATTCCATCGGCGTTGAGATCGGTCACCAATATGCCGAATGTGGGTGAGAGTTGGGCCATTACTGGCAGGGGCTGCATAGTAAAATTTCCTTTTCCATCATTTATAAAGACACAGGTTTGGGACTGATCAGCAGTCAATATTGTTGCTGATTCCAACTGTTCTTTTGAAAAAATCTCATCGATGGTTTTACCCGCGTAAGCATCATAACGAAGAAATCTTTTTTTGAGCTCGGGAATATGCACCACCATATCTGTACGCAAATAATACGGATAGGCCTTACCGTCAGTTTTATAATATACAGGAATACACTCGCTCTGGCCGTTTTTATTAAAATCGCCTACATATAATTTTGCCGGGTGAGCGGAATCGCCTTTTAGTTTACAGTTCAATCCAAGATTGCCAGCCACAAGGTCAGGGAATCCATCCTGGTTGATATCTGCGATGGTAAGACAGTTCCACCAGCCTGAGGAGTGGGGTAATTCGGCAATTTTTTTCAGTTTTCCTTCTTCATATTTCAATATAGTTACCGGCATCCAGTCGCCCACTACGATCAGTTCTTTTTTACCGTCTCCGTCAATATCCGCCCACTGCGCATCGGTCACCATTCCCAAAGACATCAGGTCCGGAGCAATAGTCGGAGTGACATCCACGAAATTTCCATGCCCTTCATTTTTTAGCAACACAGAAGAAGGTATTTTTCCATAGGCGCCGGGGATATTCCGGGCCCCGACAAAAATGTCAGTATTCCCGTCTCCGTCAAAATCGTTGACACGAACACAGGATGCATTCAATGATATCAGTGGCCACCCGCTAAAGCTGCGGGTGAAATTTCCCTTCCCATCGTTAATGTATAAACGAACCAGCAGATCGGGGGATGGAATTTTTTCCTGATTTCCCCCGGAAGCCACCACCAGATCCAGGTCCCCGTCATTATCCGCATCAAAAAAAGCAGCGCCGATATCTTCGTCGTCTTTATCCCTTGCAAAAACCATTTCTGGTTTTTGAATAAAATGGCCATCCGGCTGCTGAATAAATAATTTTGCAGTATCATTTTTCGAACTGCCCATAAAAAAATCAGGGAGGCCATCTCCATTTACATCTCCGACCGCCAGTTTTGGGCCTTCAGTTGAGATCATTTTCGGAATCATGGGTTCGGCATCAAAATCATCAAAAAAATTCTCTTTATGTTTTATATCGCCGGTGATAACCGAAGCGGTTACATTGTTAAACATTGCAGATTCATGAGGTGCGGGCAAATGCGTACCCTCTTTTGCATCCGACTGTTTTAGCGTCAGCACAGTATCAGCCCGAATATTTTTTATTTCCTGTATTTTTTTATCGGGCCACTGAATAATGCAACTATCTACTTTAATATGATCACCGATACCAAAATTCAAAACCGGATCGACGCTGCTTTCAAAGCCACGCGTGGGCATTTCTTCCAATACCTGTTTTATCCCGTCAGTATAAATGATCACACGTGATCCGATTCCAAAAGTATTCGGTGATTGGCCTTCCAATTTCACTTTCAAAAAATGCGTATGCCCGCGCTCGGTAGTCATATTGCGATACACAAAGGCTTCCATATTTTCATTGTTGACCACAAGATCCAGATCACCATCTCCATCCAGATCGCCATAAGCTGCGCCATTACTGAAACCCGGAGTAGCGAGACCCAACTGCACTGATTCATTTTTGAACAATAAATTTTTCTGGTTGATGAAACCATAATTGGAGATGGGTGTGGATGGCATTTTATCCAGGAATTCTTTATAATCAAATCCGTTTCCCCTGACCTGGTTAAGTACTTCCTGGCTGCCGAAATAATCGAGAAAATCCTGGTTGGTAAGATCCCTGCTGATTCCGTTGCTCACAAACAAATCCTTCCAGCCATCATTATTAAAGTCAAATCCAAGGGCACCCCAGCTCCAGTCTGTTGCGTCCACTCCGGCTAACTGGGCAATTTCACTGAATGTGCCATCGCCATTGTTTAACTGCAGGCAATTACTCGTGAACTGATGATGAAAATCGTTTTGAAGTTTTGCGTTGTGTACATCGTAATCATCAAATTTTGTCGTGGTCTTTAACCTGTAATCGCCTTCGGGCAACATATCTGTTGTAAAGATATCAAGCCAGCCATCGTTATTAATATCCATAATATCGGAGCCCATCGAAGCAAGACTAATATGGCCTGTGGCATCCGTAATCACTTCTTTAAAAGTGCCGTCGTGCTGATTAATGTAGAGATAATCCCTTTCAAAAAAATCATTGGATACATAGATATCATCCCAGCCATCGTTATTTACATCAGCGACGGTTACACCGAGTCCGAACCCTATTTCACTTCCATAAATCCCTGCTTCAGCACTGACATCAGTAAAATGTCCATTGTCATTTCTGTACAAACGATGACCGCCTCTCGGATCGCGAATGTTTCGCAGGTTGCGGTTGTATCCAAAACTTTCTATGGGCCTGTAACTATTGTTCAACACAAAACAATCCAGGTCGCCATCATGATCATAATCAAAAAAAACAGCCTGTGTACTGAGTCCCTTATCATCCAGTCCGTATTGATGCGCTTCTTCCTTAAAAGTCCCGTCTTTCTGGTTAATGTATAATTCATTTGCCCTGTCATCGCCGTTTATATCGCCGCTATTGCAGATATAAATATCGAGCCAGCCATCTCCATTCACATCAGCCATGGTCACTCCTGTATGCCATTTGTGAATTCCGGCCACACCGGCTTTATCAGTAACGTCTTCGAATTTCCAATTCCCTTTGTTGATATAGAGCCTGTTTTTTCCCTGGTTGGATGTAAAGAAAATATCCGGCCTGCCGTCGTTGTTTACATCACCGATTGCAACCCCTCCTCCATTATAAAAATTGCGGTACTTGAAAACGTTGAATTCTTTTGTATCAGCAACTTTATTGACAAAGTCAATGCCTGTTTGAGAAGAAGGCATCAATTGAAATAAAGGATCCCTAACAACCTCTTCAGTTTTCTGTTTGCACCCGATGAGTAAAGAAAGGAAAGCAATAAATAAGATAAATAGATTGCAGCTTCTGATTTGCATAATTCACGTAAGCGTTCGCTGTCTCAAAAAAACAAGAGCAGTAATTCTAAGTTACTGCTCCTGTAAGACAAATAAAGAAATATTCTGAGGTTCAACCCACCATTAATAACCAGGATTTTGAACCAGATTCGGGTTTGCCGTGATCTGTTGAGTGGGGATCGGCATTATCATCAGGTGGTTATCTGCAGGATCCTGAGTTTTTTGAGGATTTCTTGGTCCACTGAAATAATGTGTTCCCGGATTTGCGGTTTCATACCTGATTAAATCATTCCTTCTCCAGCCTTCCCAGGTCACTTCGCGGGCTCTCTCAGCAAGAATATTATCGAGCGTAGCCTGTGGAACTGTCCAGTCGTGGCTGACATCGCCACCATATGCACGTTCGCGTATTGCATTGATATATCCTAATGAAGTGGCAGATACGACACCGCTATTCAAACGTGCATCAGCTTCGGCTCTCATCAGGTAAATATCACTCAGGCGGAAGAGCACCATATCATTACTCTGGTTGCCTGCTGTTCCTACTTCGGGGAAATATTTAATGTCTCTCAATCCTGCTCCGCGGAAGGTTCCTGATGCGTTGGATAACTGAGGCACTACAGGGTTAAATATAAGCGGGATGCTGAATTGCAGGTCCTGGATTTGCAACGCAG
>DATJWE010000226.1:0-2568 GCA_035501475.1 Puia sp.
ATGACCGCCGCCAAAAATTACGGCGCTTCCGGAATAGAAAATGCATTATTGCTCCTGCATCAGTATAATCTTAAAAGTATCGGAGTGAATAGTGTTGCATTGGAAGATGGTTCGCTGCTGAAGGAAATGGTCATCAAAATGATTCTCTAAGCACCCAGATAGTTCATGGCATCGGTTTTATCTTTCGCCAATTGTTGTTTCAGGGTATCCAGGCCATTGAATTTTTGTTCCCCGCGAAGCCATTTCTTAACGTAGACCCTCAGTGTCTTTCCATAAATATTATCATTGAAATCAAAAATATTTACTTCCGTAACTTTCTTAGTGCCATCTACCGTCGGGCGATAGCCGATATTCATCATGCCTTTTAATTCAGGATTTTTTGAACGTGTGGTCATGATCGGACTCGCTTCGGGAATCGCTCCTTCATCGTTAATTATGCTCATTTCCACTGCATATACTCCGTCTCCCGGCATGAGCTTTTCTTCATTCGTGATTTTCAGGTTAGCTGTCGGGAAACCAATATCTCTTCCGAGCTTATTCCCCTCTATGACTATTCCTTCAAAAAAAAATTCATATCCCAGCAATTCATTAGCCGTTGCAATGTCGGCATGGGCGATGGCTTCCCGAATACGGGTGGAACTCACCGAAATGGCATTCAGGACATGCACAGGTATTTCGCGCAATACATAATGAAAAAACACACTCATGTCTTCCAGTAGATGATAATCTCCTTTACGTCCGGCACCGAAACGGTGATCATACCCGATGATGATGGTATGTGGATGAAATTTCTTGACCAGAAATTCGCTGATATATTCTTCAGCGGTGAGTTTTGAGAAAGCTTCTGTGAAGGGTACAATGACCAGATGATCGATTCCTTTTTGAGCAAGCAATTCTATTTTTTCTTCAGTTGTGTTGATCAGCTTGATGCCGGCGGCAGCATTAATTATCTTCCTTGGATGAGGATCGAATGTGATAATTACTGTCTCGCCGTCTATTTTATGAGCTTCACTCTTCAGCTGCTCAATAATCTGCTGATGACCTGTATGCACGCCATCGAAAGTGCCAATAGTAATCACGGCATTTTTAAAAATAGGGAGTGAATCTCCGTTCCTGTAAACCTTCATCATAAAAAGTGGTGCGAAAATACAATAGAACCGGCTAAAATTGGCAAAGGATATAATTCCTTTCTGCCTCTGTGCCTTGCGGGAAAATATCTCACGCAAAGGTGCGAAGACACTAAGAAATTCATGCAGATCAAATATATTGTAGTTCCGCTGAGTTTGCTGACTAATCAATAGCTTTGCATCGCTTGTTTTCCAAACATAATTAATCCTAAATCATTCATGTCTCTTTATACAAGGCGTGGCGTTTCGGCACAGAAAGAAGAAGTCCATAAGGCTACTGAAAAATTGGATAAAGGCCTTTATCCATTTGCATTTTGTAAAGTCTATCCTGATTATTTGGGACATGATGCGGATTGGGTGAACCTGATGCATGCCGACGGAGCCGGCACAAAAAGTATTCTGGCTTATTTGTATTGGAAAGAGACAGGCGACATCAATGTTTGGAAAGGTATTGCGAGGGATGCAATTGCCATGAACCTGGATGACCTGCTCTGTGTGGGGATCTACAACAATTTGCTTTTCTCTTCTACTATCGATCGCAATAAAAGAAAAATTCCGGGTGAAGTGATAGAAAATATTATCAACGGATCGCAGGAATTTTTTGACGAGTTAAGAGATTCGGGAATAAATATTGAATATCTGGGTGGTGAAACCGCAGATGTAGGAGATGTGGTCAGAACGATTGCAGTTAATGGCACTATGACGGCACGTTGGCCTAAAGGGAAACTCGTCACCAACGAAAAAATAAAAGCCGGAGATGTGATTATCGGGTTATCAAGTTCCGGCCAGTCGACTTATGAAAAAGAGTATAACAGCGGCATCGGAAGCAATGGATTAACCAGCGCCAGGCATGACGTTCTGGACAAAATTTATGGAATTCATTTTCCTGAAACCTATGATCCATCCCTGGATAATGACGTAATTTATATCGGACAGCACAAGTTAAAAGATGAAATCATCATTCCTGATACCAATGGCCATCGGTCATCCACCATCAGTAAACTTCTCCTCAGTCCAACCCGCACTTATGCTCCGGTCATGAAGATTTTACTGGAAGAATATTTCGATCAGATTCACGGGCTTATTCACTGCAGCGGCGGCGGACAAACCAAATGCATGAAATACCTGCCTGCTGATTTCAGAATTACCAAGGACGATTTGTTTGAACCGCCTGTTATTTTCAGGCTAATCCAGGAATCTTCGCATGCGGATGACCGGGAGATGTACCAGGTCTTCAATATGGGTCATCGCCTGGAGATTTTTATCGAAGAACGCTTTGCGAATAATATGATCCGGGCTGCACGTCAATTCGATATAGATGCAAAAATTGTCGGAAGGGTAGAGGCTGCTGAAAAAAAAGAACTGGTGTTAAGGACAGGGAAAGAAGAGATCATATATTAATTCACATCCTGCTTCTGGTTGCCCGGTTTTTTAAAAACAA
>DATJWE010000227.1:0-13138 GCA_035501475.1 Puia sp.
CAGGGAGCCGAAACCCTGAGCAATGGACTCGCTCTGCACGTCTCCATCATAGTTCTTGCAGGCCCAAACAAAATTTCCATTCCACTTCAATGCACTCGCTACCATATCATCTATCAGGCGATGCTCATATATAATGCCGGCAGCCTGGAATTTTTGCTTGAATTCCTTATCAAATATCTCGGCAAAAATATCTTTGAAGCGGCCATCATATTTTTTCAGGATGGTATTTTTGGTAGAAAGATAAAGCGGCCATTTTTTATTCAGCGCCATATTGAAACAGCTTCTCGCAAAACCGCCGATGCTTTCATCGGTATTGTACATGGTCAATGCCACTCCACTCCCTTTAAAATTAAACACTTCAAAAACCTGCGCTTCCCCGCCATCATCCGGAGTAAAAGTCATAGTAAGTTTACCCTTCCCTTTGATAACGGTATCGGTTGCACGATACTGGTCGCCGAAAGCATGGCGGCCAACGATGATGGGTGCTGTCCAGTTCGTAACCAGTCTCGGAATATTTTTTATTACAATGGGTTCACGGAAAACAGTGCCATCGAGAATATTTCTGATTGTGCCGTTGGGGCTCTTCCACATTTGTTTCAGGTTGAATTCTTTTACCCGTGCCTCATCGGGTGTTATCGTGGCGCATTTGATACCTACTCCATATTGTTTGATGGCATTCGCAGCATCAACGGTAGCCTGGTCATTGGTCTGATCCCTGTGCTCAATACCAAGGTCAAAATATTTTATATCCAGTTCAAGGTAGGGCAGGATCAGTTTGTCCTTTATGAATTTCCAAATGATCCGGGTCATTTCATCTCCGTCCAATTCAACTACCGGATTACTGACTTTTATTTTTTTTGCCATAACGCGGTTTTTTAATTCAAAAGAGAGCAAACCTACATGAATTGAACGAATTAAACAAAGCCGGAGATGCCGGTCGTCAATATAAAACATTAGGGTCTTGCGCCTGTAGGCATTCCATTCTTCAAATAATTTTTCAAGTAAACATTTAACTCGTTACTTTGCTCCGCCAAAAATGAAATCCCTATGCAGATTGTTGATACAGTGAAGCAATTTGTATCAAAATACGTGGCAATGAGTGAGAAAGAGTTTGCACTCCTCGCTCATCTGTTGGAAGTCCGTCATTTTGATAAAAAGCAATGGTTAACCAAAGAAGGTGAGAAGGAGAACTACATGAATTTCGTGGTAAAGGGACTTGCCCGGAAATTTTTTTATAAGAAAAAGGAAGAAGTTATTATTCAGCTTGCCCGTGAAAACGAATTCGTGAGCTCTTATGAGTCTTTTTTGCTGGGTACTCCCGCCACGTATTCAATAGAGACCATCGAACCATCGATTTTTATTTCGATCTCCAGGCAAAACCTGGAAAACCTGTTTCTTTCCATTCCTAAAATGGAAAGGCTCGGCAGGCTACTCGTTAATCAGCAATTCCTGATAAAAGAACAATGGGATTATGACCGTATGAGACTGAGTTCGCATGAGCGGTTTGTTAATTTTATTAACAACAACCCGGATTTATTACAGCGGGTACCGCAGAAATACCTGGCTTCTTATCTTAATATTAAACCCGAAACCTTTAGCAGGCTGAAGCATTTGCTGAAGAAAAAAAATAAATAACCGCCGCCGGAATCAGAGATTTACAATCAATACAGGTATTTTTAATTCATGCCGGACTGTATTCACGGTTTCACCATATATAAAATCTTTTAAACCGGTATGGCCATGCGCACCGATGACGAGCAAATCGGCCCCTTCTTCCTTTACGATCCTGGCAATTTCTTTCGTGCGATGCTGATAGCCGAGTTTGGTTTGAACCAGGTATCCGTTTTGCTGTAATTGTGATTTGTAAAAATCAAGCCGCTCCTGGTCTTTACGAGTCTCGAAATCATCGCTCTGTTTGCCGAGCATTCTGGCTGATGCACTTTCCACCACGTGTATCAGTAAGTAGGTAGTCTGATGATTTCCCTGACCAATCGCATGAGCCAGTAATTTTTCATCTCTTTCACTGAAATCCAATGCCACTGCAATTCGTTTGAAACTGGGGATTATCAATTCTTTTAGACTTTCTGTTTCACCATGCAAAGGAATTGATTTTTTTTGTTCCTGCCTGCTGATCCATGGGTGACAGAAGATATAAAGTAACAGTAGGACGGCCGATAAGACTGATAAGATGATGAGGAATTTCCAAATCAGGTTTCCGGGTTGCGTGAAATAATCGGATGCCTCTTCATAAATTAGTTTCACGTTTAAATAAATGAGCACCGAGGCAACTACCCATGACAGTATTTTGGTAAGCATGCTGATACTAAACTGCCCCATCATTTTTTTGTCGCTTACAAAATGAATCAGCGGAATGATGGCAAAGCCGAGTTGCACGCTCAGGATTACCTGGCTTAAGACCAGCAGTTCATCCACTTCCTGTTCACCCGCGATGATTATTACCAGAACGGCAGGAATGATTGCAAGCAAACGTGTGAGCAGCCTTCTCAGGATGGGATTAATTCGTAATTGCAAATAACCTTCCATTACAATTTGCCCGGACAGGGTTCCTGTTACAGTCGAGCTTTGCCCGGCTGCGATCAATGCAATGGCAAATAATTTGGAAGCGATCGTATTGCCAAGCAGGGGAGATAGCAACCGGTAAGCTTCTTTGATCGACGCCACATTGGTGTTACCTGATTTGAAAAATACGGCCGCAGCAAGCACGAGGATCCCGGTATTTACAAAAAAAGCAAGATTTAAAGCGATAGTGCTGTCGAGAAAATTCAAGCGTAAAGCCTTTCGGATATGGTCATCGCCTTTTTGAATTTTTCTTGTCTGTACCAGAGCAGAATGCAGGTAGAGATTATGGGGCATTACGGTAGCTCCTATGATACCGATGGCGATATAGAGAGCTTCTTTGCCCGGCAGACGCGGGACGAGGCCCCGGACGACCTCACTGGCATTGGGTTTTGCCAGGATGATTTCGATCAGGAAGGAGAGGCCTACGATAGCAATCAGCCCGATGATAAAACTTTCCAACCGCCGCATGCCCAGTCTTTGCAGGAAAAGTAGCAGAAAAGTATCCAGCACAGTAAGCGCCACACCGTAGGCGAGGGGTAAGCCGGTCAAGAGCTGGATCCCGATTGCCATGCCCAACACTTCTGCGAGATCGCAGGCAGCAATGGCGATTTCGGCAAGTACATAAAGCAGGATATTGACAATTTTCGGATATACTTCCCTGTTAGCCTGCGCAAGATCGCGGCCCCTGACGATACCCAGTCTGGCCGACAAATTTTGGAGCAGCAGGGCCATGAGATTGCTCATCAGCAGGACCCAGATCAGGGTATAACCAAAACGACTACCCGCAGCCAGATCGGTGGCCCAGTTGCCCGGATCCATATATCCTACGCTTACGAGGTAGGCTGGACCAAAGAAAGCAAATACCTGTTTCCACCGGGGAGCGCCTGCAAGGGTATCTACCGTGGCATGCACTTCACTTAGCGAAACATCTCTTTGCAATTTATTGCTCATTTTTAACCAAAATATTTTTAGCAACCTGTTCGCTCAGTGTGATAAGAGGATGATTGCGGATTTTTAATTCAAGGGAATTATCGAACGGGAATTTTTTCTTCACTTCTATTTTTGTTCCGATTCGTATGCTTTTGTGTTCAAGTAATGCGAGCATTTCTGCGGACTGACTCCCAATGGCTGAAACGCGGGCTGTCGTATGCAGCGGGATATCGAGCAGGCTTTGCTGGTGAGGCTGAATGAATTTTCCCTGCCTGTCGGGGATCGGATCACCGTGCGGATCTGTTTGTGGAAAATTCAGGAAGGCATCCAGCCGGTCGATCAGTTTTTTACTGCTGATGTGTTCGAGTTCTTCCGCTACTTCGTGTACTTCGCTCCAGTCGAATTGTAATTTTTCAACCAGGAAATATTCCCAGAGCCGGTGTTTGCGGATGATCTGAATGGCCACTTTTCTGCCCTCTGTAGTGAGTTTGAATCCTTTATATTTTTCGTATATGAGGAGCTTTTCTTTTTTAAGTTTTTTAAGCATGTCTGTCACAGAAGCCGGCCGGGTCTGGAGGGATGCCGCGACTTCATTCGTTCCCACTATGCCCGATTCGAGCTGGAGATGAAAGATTGTTTTCAGGTAGTTTTCCTTGCTGGCTGAATATTTCACTATATCTAAAATTAAATTTAGTCAAATCTAAAATTTAGAATTAAATTCTCCAAAATTTTTAGCTTTAAAAAAGTTATTATTTTTGAGTACCCGAATAGGAATTCAATACCATGGTTTTATGAAAAAATGGCACCTGATTTTTGTCTGGCTTATTTTGATTCTTTCCTGTGATCACAAAAAAAACCTGAGCGGCAGTGCGGATGAAATTACGGATGTACGCGATTTTATCGGGCTGTTTGCTCCCATCAGCCTGCCCTGCCAGTTCTCAGATACCATCCTCGTTCATCACGCCAAAGATTCTCTTATCAGGTATAAAACGATGTTACATTTCATTCCCGATACGGTTTTTACAAATCATTTCGGAAAAGGAGCGTCACCCAAAATTTATTCGCTTGGCAAAGTGAAAGTGGCGAAGGAAGAAACCTATTTGCTGATTAAAGCCACGACTGCCACACGGAAAATGATGTATATTCTTTGTTTTGATAAGATGGACAAGTTCACTGCCTCCGAACCTCTCATGAATGTGACGAGTGATGCGCCGGCTAGCTGGATTGCAGCCATCGATAATAAATACACCATTTCATCAACAAAACAACATAAATCTTCCGATGGGCAGTTACTATACCGCAAATGGGTTTATATATATAATGACGCGGGCATTTTTACCCTTATTTTGACTGAATCGAATGAATCAAATGCAAAGAACCTGGAAATAGTAAATCCTATCGAATCCCTTCCCCGCAAACATAAATTCTCCGGAGATTATCTGCAGGACAAACGAAATTTTATTTCATTCCGTGATGCATCGAATAATTCCTATATCCAGTTTTTTGTTCACTTTGAAAAAGATAATGGAGATTGCAAAGGTGAATTAAAAGGCCGGGCCAGGTTTACTTCCAGCACAACCGCCCAATACCGGTCAAATGGTGACCCCTGCATGATTGATTTTTCTTTTGGCGACAACAGTGTCCGCATGCGAGAATTGGAAGGTTGCGGAAATCATCGCGATATAAAATGTTTTTTTGATGGTTTTTATACCAGGCATAAAGAAGCCAAATCAAAACAAACAAAAAAGAATTCCAAATAATATTGATTCATGAACGATTGCAGCAGAGTTGACTTTGGGCTGAAGAAAAATTTTACACACCTTTTTTTTCAGACAATGCAAATCAATTTTATCCGTTATATTGCGGCTTCTCTTAAATCAGGGAAGTGATAAAAGCGAAGGAAAGCTTTAGGTATAATGTATGATTATTCGTCTGCCTCCGGGCTTTTCCTCTTTATTTATCAGGCAAAAACTAAAGCAAGGATATTGAAAGATAGCTTATGAGTTTTACAAATTTTAGCGTTCCTTATGCAGTGGACGATCGTTATTCCAGGAAGATAGCTTATTTTTCGATGGAGTTTGCCGTGCATCAGCCGCTTAAAATCTACAGCGGCGGCCTCGGTTTTTTAGCGGGATCACATTTGCGAAGCGCCTACGAGCTCAGGCAAAACATGATCTTTATCGGCATCCTTTGGAAATACGGATATTATGATCAGGCGCGCAACCAGGACCAAACCCTTCAGGTTACCTGGATGGAAAAGCAATACGCTTTTCTGGAAGATACAGGCATCAAATTTCAAATTATTATTCATGAACACCCGGTATGGGTCAAGGCCTGGTATCTTAATCCGGAAACTTTTAAAAGCGCTCCGCTTTTTCTGCTGAGTACGGATCTCCCCGAAAACGATTATGTTTCACAAACAATCACGCACAGGTTATATGATGCCAATGTAGCTACCAAAGTGGCGCAATTTATTTTGCTTGGAGTCGGTGGTGCAAAGCTGGTTGAAGAGTTGGGATTCAATCCTGATCTTTATCATCTGAACGAGGCCCATGGCATTAGTTCAGCGTTTTATCTTTACCAGAAATACAATAAGAACCTTGAGGAAGTAAAGAAAAGACTTGTTTTCACCACGCATACACCGGAAGAGGCAGGAAATGAAAAACATGATATTTACCTCTGTAATAAGATGAGCTATTTCTGCGGACTCCCTTTGGAAGAAGTCAGGAAGCTCACGGGTATTGAAGACGATGCATTCAATCATTCCCTCGCTGCTTTGCGTTTCGCTCACCTGGCCAACGGAGTTTCACAATTGCACGGACAGGTATCGCGCGCAATGTGGAGCAAATACAGTAATATCTGTCCGATTATCTCGATTACGAATGCGCAGAACTGGCGCTACTGGGCGGATAAGGAACTGTACAATAAGAAGGAGGCAGGTGATGACTATTGGTGGGATGACAGAAAAAAATATTTAAAAAAACGGGCATTTGAAATCGTTGCTGACCAGACAGGAAAAATATTCAATGCGAATATTTTTACCATTGTATGGGCGAGAAGATTCGCAGGATATAAACGAGCAGAATTGATTACACGTGATATTGACAGGTTCAACAAATTAACTTCCAGCACAAAGTATCCGGTACAGATTATCTGGGCCGGAAAACCTTATCCTATGGATTACCCGGCTATCAATGAATTTAATCATCTTGTTCATTTGAGTAAGGCGTACAAAAATGTAGCTGTAGTGATCGGATATGAACTAACATTATCCAAAAGGTTAAAGCAGTCCGCTGATTGCTGGTTAAATAATCCGCGCGTACCACGTGAAGCGTCCGGAACAAGCGGAATGACTGCTGCGATGAATGGCGCGGTGAATTTTTCAACAGATGATGGATGGATCCCTGAGTTCATCAACCATGGTAACAATGGTTTCGTGGTTCCGAAGGCAGATTACGCGAATATGAATGTGCAGGAGCAGGATGATTATGACCTGAAAAAAATCTACGAAATTCTCGAGCAACAAATACTTCCATTGTATTATGACCAATATGATACCTGGCGCCAGATCGCAAAAAACGGAATGCGCGACGTGCAATTCCAGTTTGATTCCGGGCGCATGGCACATGAATACTACGACCTGCTTTATAAATAGGATTTTTTTATGGGCCGGGCGACAGAATATCTGTTCAACATCGTTGCGTCGCACTCTTCAGCTGAATGATTGCTATTGAGCCTTAATTTTCAGTAAAAATTCTTCCTTCTTTGCGCTTTTGCGAGAAAATTATTTTACGCGGACACGCAGAGGAACAGAGATTAACGTAAAACGAGATTTGGGAAGCCCCGCTTCGGTTCATATACCGGTAGAATGGGAACTATATAATCAATATTGCGCCCAGGTGCAATATGGCTTTCTGTCAAAAATATTTTTATTGTTTCTGCCTGATTTATTTTTTTGCAGGCGCTTTGTGAAAAATGGTTCCTGAACTTCGTAAAAAATAATTTACTTCACAATTTCCAACAATTCAACATCGAAGATCAGTGTAGAACCAGCTTTGATTATCGGGCTCGGCTGTTGGTCACCGTAAGCAAGATTGGATGGAATGAAGAGACGCCATTTGCTTCCCACGGGCATCAGTTGCAAGGCTTCAGTCCAGCCGGCAATAACACCATTGACAGTAAATTCGATGGGCTGGCCCTGTCTTTCAGAACCGTCGAACACTGTTCCATCAATCAATCTTCCTTCGTAATTGCATTTTACCTTATCTGTAGCCGCAGGCTTCGGCCCGGTGCCTTCTTTAATCACTGAATATTGCAATCCGCTCGGAAGTGCAATAACCCCCGGTTTTGTTTTATTTTCTGCAAGAAAAGCATCACCTATTTTTTTGTTTTCGGCAGCTCTTGCTGATTTTACTTTATCAATACATGCGATAATCACACCATTAGCCTGCTGGTCATTCAATTCCTGCTTCCCGTTTTTCATTGCATCATTAATGGCTTTTGAAACAAGGGCGGTGTTCACGGTGGCAATACCCTGCTGTTTATAGAAATTGGCTACACTTAGCCCGATCGCATAGCTGACAGAGTCGACTGAATTTTTCAAAGCCGGTTGAGTTTGCGCAGACGAAGCGGGTTTCTTTTTTGCCTGTGCCAGGCTAATTATGCTCAGGGTTGCAGCAAGAAGAAATAGAATGGTTTTTTTCATCTTTGAATTTTTGAGGCGGCAAAATTAATACAATTGAGTCGAATTATGATTTCCCGCGGGTCCATGCCGGAGAATATAGTTACTCGGCAATTCATATATAAACGATGCGTAAATAAGAATTATTGAATATTTTACAAGTAAATCAACAATAACCAACCAGCAGATCAGGTATGGAACAATTCAGAAAATCAATTGAAATCAGGTGGGCAGATCTGGATCCGAATTTTCATTTACGGCATTCTGTTTATTATGATTACGGGGCATATTGCCGTTTTTGCTTTCTCGAGGAAAATGGACTGCCTGTCGGGTTAATGGAGCAACTGCATTTCGGCCCGATCTTATTCCGCGAAGAAGCCGTATTCCGCAAAGAAATCAGGTGGGGCGACAGATTAACAATTGATCTCCAGTTGACAAAAGCAAGAAAAGATTCTTCAAGGTGGAGCATCAGGCATCAGTTAATTAAGAATGAAGATATATTGGCCGCTGTGATTACTGTGGATGGCGCCTGGATCAATACCAGGGAAAGAAAGCTGGCCACGCCTCCCGCGCAAATAGCAGAGGTTTTTGACAAAATGCCCCGCTCATCAGATTTTCTGGGAGGATAAAACATAAGCTTAACATTTTGGTTTTATTTTTGAATTTACTTTTGACGAAATCAAATACCCGGTGAAATAACCCTTTACAAGCTGCGTTATAGTAATGATTTTGTACTGCATTGATTCAGGGAATTTTAAAATCTATACAAATGAAAAAACTTGTGATCGTTTTTAGCCTGTTATCATTTATCACTTCCAGTTTACTGGCGCAGCAAAGCGCTTCTACAGATTCTAAATCTTCTTTGAGTGGGCTTATAGGCGACGTTAAGAAAGCCGTTGGCGGTAGCTCTGGTTCATTAAACGCAGATGATGTAGCCAATGGCCTAAAGGAAGCGCTATCTATCGGCGCACAGAAAAGTGCAACAAGACTTTCCGCTGTGGATGGATTTTTTAAGGATAATGTGGTAAAAATATTATTGCCCGAGCAGGCTCAGAAAGTGGAAAAAACCCTCAGGAACATGGGTATGGGTAAAATGGTAGATGACGCCATCCTTAGTATAAACCGTGCCGCCGAAGATGCTGCCAAATCAGCTGCACCGATTTTTGTAGATGCAGTTAAAAAAATGAGTATCCAGGATGCAATGAGTATTTTACGGGGACCAGATACTGCAGCGACTTCCTATCTTAAAAAGAATACTACTCCCCAATTGACTACCGCATTTAAACCGGTCATCGATACTTCGCTGAAAAAAACTGATGCGACCAAGTATTGGAAAGATGTTTTTGAAACCTACAATAAACTTCCTACAACCTTTAAAAAAGTTGACCCGGATCTATCGGCCTATGTTACGCAAAAAGCAATGGATGGTATCTTCTACTATGTAGCACAGGAAGAGAAAAATATCCGAAAAAATCCTGAAGCCCAGGTCACTGACCTGTTGAAGAAAGTGTTTGGCGGCAAATAGAGGCAAATAGTGTGCAAAAATCAATGATGCACAGAAAATCATAGAATTAAAAAACAACCTGTTGTTCAGTTCCAGACTGCTCCTGATAATCGGGAGCAGTTTTTTATTTGTGGTAACCGGAAATTTGATAAAAAGTATATTTTTGGATGAACCCTTGCTCATCGCATAGAGGAAAATTCATCAACCAAAATTGCACATGAAAAAAATATTCCTGATTCTCCTGGCCGGAATTCAAACAGTATTCATCCAGGCACAAAAACCCGACCTGAACAATAAACAACAGCCTGAGCTTGTTACAGTGCCCGGTCAGCTTGCCACCACAAATAATTCAGTGATCATCTCCGGGAAAAAAATTGACTATACAGCAAAAGCAGGTTATGCTGACCTGCGCAATGACACGGGTAAAACAATTGCCAAAATATTTTTTGTTTATTACAGGAAGGATGGGGAAGAACCGGGAAAGCGACCGGTCACATTTGCCTTTAATGGGGGTCCTGGCTCATCCTCTGTATGGCTGCACCTGGGAGTTCTAGGGCCGAGAAGAGTGCTGCTTGCAGATGATGGAACTTCACTGGGACCTCCTTATCAGTATGTCAACAATGAATACAGTTGGTTGGATAAAACAGATATTGTTTTTATCGATCCCGTTTCAACAGGATACAGCACACCTGCATCAGGTGAGAATCCAAACCAGTTTCACGGGTATGTGGAAGATGTTCGTTCTGTTGGTTCATTCATCCGGTATTTTCTTTCCAAATATGAACGTTGGGCATCTCCTAAATTTCTTGCAGGCGAAAGTTATGGTACCACACGCGCAGCCGGTCTGTCTGAATATCTCCAGGGCAATTATCGCATATTCTTAAACGGTATATTCCTGATATCGGCAATTCTTAATTTTGGTACAGCCGACTATTACACGGGAAACGATCTGCCCGCGGCTTTATATATTCCAAGCTACACCGCAGCAGCCTGGTATCATAAAAAATTGGCCCCTGCTCTCCAGGCTGATCTTCAACAGGCATTGAAAGAAAGCGAACAATTTGCGACGGGCGAATTTGCATCGGCTTTACTGAAAGGAGAAACGCTTTCGGATGACGAAAAAAACAAGCTTGCCGAAAAAATGAGTTATTATACCGGTCTCTCAAAAGAATATTGTTTGGAAAACAACCTGCGTGTCCCGACCGATCGTTTTTATAAAGAATTACGTAGAAAAGATGGACTGACGATCGGCAGACTGGACGCACGTTTTACAGGACGTGATTTCGATGATGCGGGAGAGACTCCGGATTTTGATCCTTCATTTGTGAATATTGACGGGCCCTTTACTTCGGCAATCAACGATTATTTTGAGAAGGAACTTAATTTCAGGGAAGAAAAACCTTACAATATTTTCGGAAATGTATATCCGTGGAACTTCAACAATGTGCAGAATCGTTTCCTGAATGTAGCAGAAGAACTGCGATCGGCCATGACAAAAAATCCTTCACTGAAAGTTTTCGTCGGAGCCGGATACTACGATTTTGCGACTCCTTATTTTATCGCCCGCTATGATGTGGAGCATATGTTTTTGCGACCGGAGTTGCAGCAGAATATTCAGTTTCATTATTATCAGGCGGGCCATATGTTCTACATTAATAAGCCATCCCTGATACAATTCAAAAGGGATGCGGATGATTTTTTTAATAAATACAGTAATATCAGGCAATAACTCTAGTCGGGCAAAAAGAGAATCAGAATATGTTGGCGAGGGCGGTTTCATTGTACAGGAATGCATATAGCGGGTTGTCACGATCAACCTGGTTATTATCTGTGGTGATGCTGGTGAACCGTAGCGGAACCATGGTCATTCCTTTCATGACGATTTATCTTACCCAGCCCTCCATGGGTTATAGCATTGGTCAGGCCGGCATCGTCATGGGAATATTCGGAGCCGGTGCAGTATGTGGCGGATTTCTCGGTGGGAGGCTGACGGATAAATTCGGATTTCATCCGGTGCAGCTGTTAACCTTATCAGGTGGGGGAATGATGTTCATCGTATTGGGCATGATGAAGAGTTATCCACTGATTTGTTTATTTACCTTTTTGCTGAGCCTGGTGAACGAGGCATTCCGCCCTGCAAACTCCACGGCGATTGCCCATTACAGTAAGGAGGAGAACAGGACCAGGTCCTATTCGCTGAACCGGCTGGCGATCAACCTGGGTTGGGCTATAGGAGGAGCAATGGGCGGAATACTGGCTTCTATCAATTATCATCTTCTTTTTTGGGTTGACGGATTAACCAATATTGCAGCTGCTTTATTGCTCAGGTATTTTCTCGCTCCTGACCCGGCCGGGGCTGATATTGTAAAAAAGAAAAGTACTGGCGATCCTCCGCAATCAGCTCTTAAGGATAGGGTTTATCTATCTTTCGTTGGTTTTACTATTTTATTTGCCACATGTTTTTTTCAATTGTTTACTACGCTTCCGGTTTATTATAAAATGGAATTGCATATCCAGGAGTATTTCATTGGTATGCTGATGGCATTGAACGGACTAATTATTGTGCTTGTAGAGATGATTCTTATATTCAGGCTCGAAGGCAAAAAACAAAAACTGTTTTTTATACAGATTGGAGTTTTTTTGACCGGAATTTCTTTTTTCCTGCTCAACATACTTCCGCCGTCCGCAGTTACAGCTGTATTTTGTATGCTATTGGTTACGCTGGGGGAGATGTTTGCGCTTCCTTTCATGAATTCATTTTCAATCTCCAGATCAGTCCCGGCTAACAGGGGTCAATATGCGGGATTATATACCATTGCCTGGTCAGTTGCACAGGTAATTGGTCCCTCCTGTGGCGGACAGGTGGTTGAACATTTTAATTTTCAGACATTGTGGTGGTTGATTGGCGGATTGTGTGTGGTTACTTCAGTTGGAATCGGGTCAATAAGATAAATTGATCAACTTATCTTTTCAATTCGCAGTTCATCATCCACCCGATACCAAACTTATCGACAAGCTGACCAAATCGTGCATTCCAGAATGTATTCTGCAGGGGCATAATGATTTTTCCGCCTTCAGAAAGTTTTTCAAACAGGTCATTCATTTTTTTTGTATCCCTGAATTCTATGGAAAGCCGGATATTATTGCCAACCGTTGTTGCGTTGCCCGGAAGCGTATCCGACATGTACAGCAAATTGTCATCAAATTGCAAACGTGCATGCATCACACAGTTTTTGTGTGTTTCGGGAACGGGCATGGAACTATCGCCCATTCTTGAAAACTGCAACACTTTTCCTTTGAAACTTTTTTTGTAAAAATTCAATGCTTCTTCACACTGGCCGTTAAAATGCAGATAAGTAATTAATCGCATATGGTTTTTTATTAAGCTGATGCACGTATTTCTTAAATAATCTGATCATCAAAATTATTTTTTAAACTGTATA
>DATJWE010000228.1:0-14721 GCA_035501475.1 Puia sp.
AACACTTCGAATTCAATAAAAGTTTTCAAACAGAATTAAGGGCATGTATAACCGAAATTCTGGAAATAAAACTTGAGAGTAAGATAAAAGACCAACAAGAAACCAGAAAAAGGCTGACTGAATTGAATAGTAAAATTGAAAACCTTGAAGAAAGGTATGTGCAGGGAGAGGTCGAAGCTGGCTTATATCAGAAATTCAGTCAGAGATATGAATCAGAGAAGGTAGATTTGGAGAAATTGTTGCCTGCAAATGAAATCAGTAGTTCGAACTTGATTCAGATAATCGAAAAAGGATTAAGAATCGCAGGAAACCTCAGTGAAACCTGGGCTTTGAGCAACTACGATGATAAACGAAAACTGCAAAATCTTGTATTCCCTGATGGAATTCTTTATAATAAGCAAAAAGATGCAGTTCGAACTCCGAAGATCAATTCTATTTTTGCACCAATCCCAATATTGACGCGGGTTGCCAAAGAAAATAAAAAAGGCCACTTGCATAAAAGTGACCTCAATTCTCATTTGGTGCCCGGAACAGGAATCGAACCTGCACTCCCTTGCGAGAACCAGATTTTGAGTCTGACGCGTCTACCAATTCCGCCATCCGGGCGATGAATGGGCTGCAAATGTAACCCAATAACCGAAAAATGCAAACTGTAAATTTTTGTATCGTATGTTTTCAACTGTCAATTGTGAACTGTCAACTCTCCAGACTGAATTGAAAATTATAATAACTTGCTACCTAAACTTACTGAATGATCTGCATCGGCTTAATCCGGGAGGGAAAAATTCCCGCTGACAATCGAGTGGCGCTTATTCCTTCCCAATGCAAATGGCTGCAAAAAAATTTTCCCGAAATCCGTATTATAGTTCAGTCTTCTGCCCATCGTTGTTTTTCTGACAAAGAATATCAGATGGCCGGTATCAGCGTGCAGGATGATATCAGCGAAGCAGATGTCCTGTTCGGGATCAAGGAAGTGCCGGTGAGGGACCTGATCCCGGAAAAAACATATCTCTTCTTCTCCCATACAAAAAAAATGCAACCCGGCAACCGGCAATTGTTTCGTTCACTGCTCGAAAAAAAGATAACCCTGATTGATTACGAATGTATGGAGCATACTGACGGGCAACGGATTTTGGGGTTTGGCTTTTTTGCGGGAGTAGTCGGGGCACACAATGGTATGATGGCTTATGGACAAAGAACGGGTGAATATCATCTGGAAAGAGTTTATATTCAACATAGTTTCCGCCAGCTTATTCATACTTATTTCGGACTTAAACTGCCTAAATTAAAAGTTGTCATTACCGGATCGGGGCGCGTAGCCCATGGGTTGCTGGAAGTAATGAACCTGATGGGAATTATCGAAGTTGAACCTGATGAATTCCTGGATCGGGAATTTGCTTATCCTGTATTTGTCCAGCTTAAAGGAGCTGACCTATACCGACATAAGATAACGGGAACCTATAACCGCGATGATTTTCATCTTAAGCCGGAGCATTATCAGTCTAAATTTTATCCCTACACGAAAGCGGCCGACATCCTGATGAACGGAATTTACTGGGACAAAAAAATGCCACGCCTGTTTGAATGGGAGCATTTGGCTGAAAAAGATTTCCGGATTCAAACCATTGCCGACATTACTGACGACAGGGATGGTTCAATTCCCTGCAACCTGGGAGATAACAGCATGGAGCAACCCGTGTACGGAGTGGACCGGGTCAACCGGCAGCGGACAGAACCCTACCTGATGGGCTCGGTGGATATGATGGCAGTTGGCAATTTGCCTAATGAATTACCACGTGATGCTTCCCGTTATTTTGGCGAACAGCTGATCAAATATGTTCTCGATGATCTCCTCAAAGGAGGTTCTCCGGTAATTGAAAAAGCCACGATGATTAAAAATGGAAAATTAACTGAGGCATTTGATTACCTGAAAGAATATGGAGGAATTTCCTGATTCCTTTCGTTTATAAATACAGATAATAATCCTTTAATAATTCTACAAACTCTTCTGTATATTCTCCCCTTCGATCCTGGATCGTCAATTCAACTGTCACTCCCGAGTTCACCTTGTTCCTTGAAAAATGCATGATGCTTCTGAAAAAGTGATGTGCAGGTGTTTGACGGATATGAAGTTTTTCATGTGCATAAAAATTATTTTCCAGTGCAACTGCTTCAAACCATAATGCCCGGTGATAGGGAAGGAGAATGCCAAAAGATCCGGCAGCAGAAAGGTTATTATCAATAACCTCGATCAGTTTTTCCAATGTCAGTTCCCTGCTATGCCTGGCAATATTTTTTTCTTCGGATGATGAAACCAAGTCTCCTTCATAGAAAGGAGGGTTGACAATGATGAAATCATATTTTGTTGCAAAAGAAAAACTGCGCACATCGCCGGGAAAAGCATGAAGGGAATCCTTCCACTTGCTTTTCGAAATATTTTCTTTAAGCTGTTTGAAAGAAGGGAGATCCACTTCAATCCCGTCAATTTCGCTTTTGTTTTTTTGGGCAAGCATCAGCATCAGCAATCCTGTGCCGCTGCCGATATCCAATACCATGGAATTGGATGGAATTTTTTCTGCAAACCATGCTCCGAGTATACAGGCATCTGTGCACACTTTCATAGCACACTGATCCTGGTGTACAATAAATTCCTTGAATTGAAAATAAGTGTTTGACATAGCCCAATGGATGCACCACAGAAACAAAACGGGGAATGCAAGATAGGAATTTAAGAGAATTGAATAATGAGTCGGGTCTGTCATCTCACCATTCGGCCCTGGCGCTGGCGCTGACATTGAGTGAAACGAAATCACCGGCAAGATATTTATAATATCCGGTGATCGCGATCATGGCAGCATTATCGGTGCAGTATTCGAATTTTGGGATGAAGGTCCGCCAGTGATTGAGTTTGCCTGCTTCTTCAAACGCCTTTCGCAAACCGCTGTTGGCAGCCACTCCACCTGCAATACAGATATCCTTGATTCCTGTCTCTGCTGCTGCTTTTTTTAATTTATTCAGAAGAATGGATACAATTCGTTTCTGAATCGATGCGCAGATATCGACCAGGTTTTCTTTGATGAATGCAGGATCCCGCTGTTCGTGTCCCTGCAAAAAATAGAGAATGGCTGTTTTCAGTCCACTGAAACTGAAATTCAGTCCGGGTATTTGCGGCTCCGGAAATTTGAACCGATCAGCATTTCCTTTCTTCGCATATTGGTCGATTAATGGTCCGCCGGGGTAGGGAAGGCCTAATAATTTTGCAGATTTATCGAATGCTTCTCCTGCAGCATCATCAATCGTTTCACCGATCACTTTCATTTTCATCGGTGATTCACACAGGACAATCTGCGTATGCCCGCCACTGACAGTCAAACATAAAAAAGGAAAATCCGGTTTGCCATCCTGCTGTCCATTTGTTGTGGATGGAATCAGGTTGGCCAGCGCATGTGCCTGCATGTGATGGACAGCGATAAGCGGAATATTCAAGGAAAGAGAAAGCGATTTGGCAAACTCAGCGGCAACCAGTAAGGAGCCGATCAGTCCCGGCGATTGCGTGAAAGCGATTCCATTGACAGATGAAAGTTGACAGGATGCCGTTAACAGTGCCTTATCCACTACGGGCACAATATGCTGCACATGTGCACGGCTCGCAAGTTCAGGCACCACACCACCATATTGTTCATGAATTTTCTGGCTTGCAATAATATTTGATAAAATTACCCCGTCACGACAAACCGCTGCTGCTGTTTCGTCGCATGAAGATTCAATTGCGAGAATGGCGATGCTCATGGGACAAAAATAATTGTTTATTGATTCTCGAATATATTTAAGCAAATAAACACTCAATAATCAACATTCAATGTTCAACAAGAAAACAGGGAAAAATTTACTTAGATCGGATAGCCACGACAGGATCCATTCTTGCCGCAATAAATGCAGGAATGATGCCGGCGAGAACACCAACGAGGATACATATCCCTACTGCAAGGCCAATTATATCGACAGGTATAAAGACTTTAAAACTAAACATTGCAGAGAATACGCTGGTCAGAATAAAAACGGCCAGGAGCCCGATCATTCCTCCGATGATGCAGAGGAATGCTGATTCAAGCAGGAATTCGGAAAGTATGGTACGGCGTTTTGCACCGATAGCTTTTTTCAGGCCAATCTGGCTGGTTCTTTCTCTAACGGTAACGAACATGATATTCGCCACGCCAAACATGCCTACAACCAGCGACAGTGCAGCGATGGCCCATCCACCAATATTGATATTGGCAAAAATGCTGTCCATGAATTTGCTGAATGATTCAATATCATTCAGCGCATAATCATCTTCCTGGCGGGGACTGAGTTTGTGAATAGAACGCATCGCGCCTGTGAGTTCTTCTTTTAAGGCCGGTATCGCAATATTGTCCTTTCCTTCCACCAATATTCTCGGCTGTGCGTTCTCAACCCTGATCATCTGTTTCATAAATCCATAAGGCATGATGATGCTGTTATCGTAGTCCCACATATTCATCATACTCTGACCCTGCTTGGCAATCACGCCGATAATTAATGCAGGTTTTTCATTTTTCAATCTAACGGTTCTTCCTATTGCTTTTTCCGGTCTTGTAAACATTTTTTCAGCGAGCGAATAGCCGATGACAATATAATTGGTGGATCGGTCGAAATCAGACTGCTGTAAATAGCGACCTTCTCCGATATCAAAGTGTTCTATATTTGAAAAATCTTCTGTTACACCATAATAATTCACTCCTGATAAAATATCGCTTCCCAATTCGATGGTTGAATTATCAGATATCAGGAATGTTGCATTAGCGAGTATGGGTACCCGTTGTTTCAGCTCTTTGACCTCTTCGACTTTTGGCACCGGCCTTTTAATGAATTTCCACCAGGGATAATTATTATCATTCCGGTATTCCCATTTGTCAATGAAAATGGTATTGCTGCCAAGGGATTTAATATCGTTCTGAACGGCGATTTTCATGCTGTTAATCGTCGCCAGCACACTGATAATGCAGAAAATTCCGAACGTAATGCCCAATAAGGAAAGAAAAGTCCGCAGCTTGTTGGAACGGAATTCCTCCAAAGCCATTTTAAAGCTCGACCACGCAATATTGAAGAATCGAAACATAGGGCTAAATTAAGATTCCGGCCCTTATCTTTTTGTATAATTATTGTGAAAGGTTATATATATTGTTAAACGAGCGGAGGGAATCCTATTTGACGGTGTTGCGACGCTCCGTTCAGCTTTTGTAATTCTGTGGAACAGCATCAATGGAAGGGAGCCTCGCTATTGATTGATTTTTTAAATTCGCAGGATATATGTTCACTATAGAAAATTACAAACTTCAAATCACCATTGCGGAAAAGGGAGCGGAGCTGCAAAGCATATTTCATAAGGAGCTACAGTTGGAATATATGTGGAACGGAGATCCGTCCTATTGGGCAAAACGATCTCCTGTTTTATTTCCCATCGTAGGCACTTTAAAAATGGACAGTTATGAGTATGGCAATCATTCTTTCAAATTGAGCCGGCATGGGTTTGCCCGGGAGATGGTATTTGACATCGAAAAACAACAACCAGATGCCATTGTTTTTTTGCTGAAAAGCAGTCCGGACACATTAAAAAAATTCCCTTTCGAATTTGAATTTCGCATTGGCTATACTTTACAGGAAAATATACTCTCAACAACTTACAGCATAAAAAATAAAACCCCGGGAGGAATGTATTTTTCAGTCGGCGGGCATCCGGCATTTAAGATTCCACTCGTCGAAGGGACTTCATACGATGACTACTACCTTGAATTTGACCGGAGAGAAAATTTATCCCGCTGGCCGATATCCAAAGACGGACTCATTGAAAAAAAGTCTGTACCATTTTTGGAAGGAGAGCAGCGTTTATTTCTAAACAAGCAATTATTTTCAAACGACGCATTGGTGTTTAAGCATCCTGCGTCTTCGATCGTTTCGCTCAAGTCTGACCGGACCGATCATGGCTTGAACTTTCATATCTCAGGGTTTCCCTATCTCGGTATATGGGCTGCGCGAAATGCTGATTTCGTTTGCATAGAGCCGTGGTGTGGAATAGCCGATAGCGTGGATTCAGATCAGCAATTCATCCACAAGGAAGGGATCAATAAATTGGCTTTTGATGAAATTTTCAATCGAACCTGGAGTGTTGAATTCTTTTAATTTCGGCCAATAGTGTTACACTTTTCCCTTATCAAAAATCAAATGCTTTTACATTTTTATCATTCAGGATTTCATAAACAAAATGACGATGATTTTTTTCTGATCCTTTGACGATCCATTCTCCGGTAATCACATCCCCTTCTTTCGACTGACGACTTCGCTTAAACCTGAGATGATGCTGGACAAATAAAGTTTCGTAGCGACGCAATATATCATTCTGGTAATCGCACACGATTTTGTAATCGCGAATCTGGCTGATTCTGTCGATCCAGTTTTCAACCAAAGTGAAAAGATATAGTACAGCCAGAATCAGCAAACAGGCGCTGATAGCGACAAGTGTATATCCGGCACCAATACTCATGCCCAGAGCTGCCGTTACCCAGATCAGCGCGGCTGTGGTGATTCCATTAACACGGCTGTCCCCTTTGAAAATTACGCCCGCGCCTACAAAGCCAATTCCGACAACCACATTGGAAGCAATTCTGTCGGGCGTTCCTTTTGGTCCGCCGATAAGTTCTGAGAAAATGGTGAACAAAGTCGCGCCGAGGCAAATCATCGTCAGCGTGCGGAATCCGGCCGACTTGCTCCTGTATTCACGTTCGGCCCCGATCAGGCCGCCGATGATGACAGAAAGAATCAATTTCAAAATAATATCATCAGGCAATTGCATGGCAGTTTTTGTATTAAAGGTAGGAAAGATTGGTTCGGGGAAAATGGCTTAGAACTGTGAATTCATTCCGACGTTTCAATCCTCATACCTCGTCTGGTTTAATGTAGTGGTCTTTTTTTAATCATTCCGCCTTTTGTATCCTTGATTCTTTGCATCACAACAAATGCGTGCGGGTCTATGGCTTCAACTTCAGCATGGAGTTTTGAAATTTCCAGTCGCGTAATTACGGTAAATAAAATACTCATGTCAGATACATGGCCTCTTTTGCCATAACCATGTGTTCCTTTATACACAGTAATGCCCCTGCCCAGTTTTTCAGTGATCATGGCACCGATCTCTTCGGATTTGGGAGAAATAATTGTCACTCCGGTATATTCTTCAATTCCTTCGATAAGAAAATCCACCGTTCTGGAAGCAGACAAATAAATAAGGATGGAATAGAGTGCTGTTTCTATCGAGAGCAAATAGGCAGCGACAGAAAAAATAATGACATTAAATACGAAAATAATATCACCGACGGAAGCGGAGGTCTTCTTGCTCACATAAATCGCAAGAATTTCGGTTCCATCTAATACCCCTCCGCCTCTGACGGCAAGACCGATGCCTGCGCCAATGAAAAATCCTCCGAATACAGCAACGAGTAATTTATCTGAAGTGACTACCGGATATGGAACAACGGTTACACAAACAGCCAGTCCGATGATTGCCAACAGTGCTTTCAGACTAAACCATTTCCCAATCTGCTTATAACCGAGAATTATAAAAGGGAGATTGATAACGACTAGCAGAATCGAAAGGGACCATTTTGTGGTCTCTGATGTCAGCAGGGAGATGCCGGTTACTCCTCCGTCGATAAACTTATTGGGCAGAAGAAAACCATCCAATCCGAAACCCGCTGAAAAAACACCTGCGAGTAAAAACAGCGAATCTTTTATTGTCCGGACTGCCAAAACCCTTAGCCGGAAAAATTTCTTAGCCCGTAAATAATTGGATGTCGACTCATCCTGATCATTGGGCGGGCCTGAGCTAACCGGTTTGGAAAAAAGATGGAAAATAGATGCGCGCATTGGTTTCAAAATAATCATTTATTTTCTTAGAACAATAAACCGGTGTTAAAATTTAACAGGAGCAGGTGGGAGTTTGATGGTCACAGCAAAATGAACTTATCTTGTACGCGAATTCATTTAAAATTATTAATGATGCCAGGAAGCCTTGCATGTTGTTTTTTAGTTGTTTTTTTTGTCGCCTGTCAAAAACCGGCGGCTCCGGAATATCTCGGTTTTGAAAATATTCAAATCGGAAAATTGGATGCCAGGAAATCGGTTATTTCGACCAACCTGAAATTTTATAATCCGAACACCTTCGGTCTGCAGATGAAAAAAGCGGAGATGGATATTTATATCAATGAAAAACTCATGGATCATTATCTGCTCGATTCGACCATTTTTATTGCAAAGCGCGATACGTTTTATATACCTGTTTCGGTGAAAATAAATTTCGGGAATATGTTTAGCAACGCTTTGCAATCTCTGTTAACGAATGAGGTCAGGATCAGGCTTAACGGAAGTGTAAGGCTTAAAAAGGGAAATATCGGATTTAAAGTGCCGATTCAGTACGAACAATCAGAAAAACTGGATTCACTGTTTTAGATATTGCTAATGGGCAACTCAGGTTTTACACAAAAGTGAAGTAAAAAGAGATATTCCCCGCGCCTTCGCCTCTGCTTAATATAATTCTCTCGTAAAGGCGCCAAGGCGCCAAAGATACAAGCCCGAATCGTCAAAAAAATTCCTCCATTAATCGTAATTTTGCGCCGCTTTCAGGTTGTCATTAACCTGGAAATGGAAATATGAAAAACATAGATGAAATTGAAAGGCGGCGCACGTTTGCAATCATTTCTCACCCCGACGCGGGGAAAACCACTTTGACAGAAAAATTTCTGCTATTTGGGGGAGCAATTCAAACAGCCGGCGCTGTAAAGAGCAATAAGATCAGGAAATATGCCACCAGCGATTTCATGGAGATCGAAAGGCAGAGGGGTATTTCCGTAGCTACTTCCGTCATGAGTTTTGAATATAAGGGCATCCTGATAAATCTTTTGGATACACCGGGTCACAAGGATTTCGCTGAAGATACTTACAGGACATTGACTGCAGTGGATAGCGTTATCCTCGTTATCGACAGCGTGAATGGAGTGGAAGAGCAGACTCGCCGGCTGATGGAAGTGTGCAGGATGAGAAACACTCCGGTCATTGTGTTCATCAATAAAATGGATCGTGATGGCAAGAACAGGTTCGATCTGCTCGAGGAAATAGAGAAAGAACTGAATATTCAATTGCATCCGATGACCTGGCCGATCAATAGTGGAAAGGATTTCAAAGGGGTGTATAATTTAGCTGAAAAAAATCTCGTTTTGTTTACAGCCAATACCAAGGCTACGGAAGACGTGGTCAGGATTGATACATTGGGAAGCTCTTTGCTGGATGAGAAATTAGGAGAGAAAGATGCCGCTGTACTGAGAGATGATGTGGAATTAGTGGATGGTGTGTATGGCGAACTGGACGTACGAGATTATCTGTCAGGAAAAATCGCCCCCGTTTTTTTTGGGAGTGCCATTAATAATTTCGGCGTGAAAGAAATGCTGGATGCTTTTATTCGCATCGCGCCTGTACCTCAATGCCGGCCGACAACCGCAGGATCGGTATGTCCGCAGGAAGATAAGCTCAGCGGCTTTGTTTTTAAAATTCATGCCAACCTGGATCCCAAGCACCGCGATCGCATTGCCTTTATGCGTGTATGCAGCGGCAGGTTCGAGCGCAATAAATACTTTCACCATGTTCGTTTGAACAAGGACGTTAGGTTCAGCAATCCCTATACTTTCCTGGCCAGGGATAAGGACGTGATCGAAGAAGCTTTTCCGGGCGATGTGGTTGGGTTATTCGATACGGGCAATTTTAAAATTGGGGATACACTGACCGAGGGAAGCAATTTTTACTTTACGGGAATTCCTTCCTTTTCTCCCGAAATTTTTAAAGAGGTAATCAATAAAGATCCCATGAAAACCAAACAACTGGAAAAGGGCCTTTTGCAGCTTACAGATGAGGGGGTCGCTCAATTATTTACCCAGTTCGGTGGTAACAAGAAAATTATTGGTTGCGTGGGAGAACTTCAGTTTGAAGTGATCCAGTATCGGCTCCTGCACGAATACGGAGCTTCGGTCCAGTTTAACGGATTACCTTTTTATAAAGCCTGTTGGCTCACCAGCATGGACCCCAAAAAGCTGGAAGATTTTTGTCGTTTCAAACAGGCAAATATAGTCGAAGATAAGGACGGTCACCTGGTTTACCTGGCACAAAGCGAATGGTTTTTGAATACCGAGAGAACTAATAATCCTGACATTGAATTCCATTTCAGTTCTGAAATTCATAAATAAGAGGCTATGGTTGAAACGGAGCGGCTTGTTATCATTCCATTGAATCATGAGCAACTGGATCTTTATCTCCAGGCAAATGGGAGACTGGAAAAAGTGTTGCAACTAACAGATAACGGGCGAACAATTTCGCCGGATGTCAAAGAAATGGTGACGACCTTCACTTTACCGAAAATGAAAAAAGCGCAGGACGACAATTATCTTTTTTATACTTTCTGGATTGTTGTAGAAAAGCATAGCAGGGTAATTGTTGCAGAGTTAGGATTTAAGGGAGAGCCAAATGAAAAAGGAGAGATTGAGATTGGATATGGTACAATGCCCGGCCACCGCGGGAAAGGATTCATGACAGAAGCAGTTGGCGGTATGATTGCCTGGGCTAAAAAACAACAGGGTATTACTCAGATCCTGGCCGAAACGGATGAAAAAAATACAGCTTCGGTAAAAATATTGGAGAAAAATAAATTTCAGTTTGATAAGCGAAAAGGAAAAATGCTGTGGTGGAAAATGCCGGTGAAATAATTAAATGACAGGTCTCAATTTGAAAGATTTATCCCATAGATACATAGGCGCAATAGGTACACATAGCTATCTGTTTCTATGATCCTAGGTATCCATCCCCCAGCGAATGGGACAAGTTGTGGTAAAACTTTAAATGGCGACACTACATGAAAAAGAAAAATCCTGCATTCTTATTTTAAGGGTACTCCTGTGTAATTATGCGGTGTAATTCTTTTCAATTCTTTTTTTACTACTGCCGGAACTTTTAGCTGATCTATAAATTGATGTAGTGATTCTTTGGTGATTCCTGAATTCCCTCTTGTCAGTTCTTTGAGGGCTTCGTATGGACTTGGATAATCTTCCCTCCGCAAAATAGTCTGTATTGCTTCGGCAACAACGGCCCAGTTATTCTCGAGGTCCTGTTTCACTCTTTGTTCATTGAGCACTAATTTGCCCAATCCTTTTTCAATGGATTTAAATGCAAGTATGCTATGGGCGAAAGGAACACCGATATTTCTCAGCGTAGTGGAATCGGTCAGGTCTCTCTGCAGTCTTGAAACAGGTAATTTGGATGAAAAATATTCGAAAAGCGCATTTGCCAGCCCGAGATTTCCTTCTGCATTTTCGAAATCAATCGGATTTATTTTATGGGGCATGGCCGAAGAGCCAATCTCGTCTTTTTTTATTTTCTGTCTGAAATAATCCATCGATACATAGGTCCATATATCGCGGCAAAAATCGATAAGAATAGTGTTGATCCTTTTCATTGCATCGAAATGAGCAGCGAGATTATCATAATGTTCTATTTGCGTGGTATATTGCTGTCGTTGCAATCCGAGTGTACCTTCTACAAATTCATTGGCGAGTTTTGTCCAGTCCTTCCGGGGAAAAGCCACATAGTGTGCATTCATATTCCCCGAGGCTCCTCCGAATTTTGCAGTGAAAGGAATATGAATGAACAGTTCTACCTGGTCCTCAATTCTCTCCACGAAGACCATGATCTCTTTTCCGAGTGTGGTAGGAGTAGCAGGCTGACCATGGGTTCTCGACAGCATGGCCACATCACACCACTCTTTGGCCAGAAGTTCCAACTGCCTATTTAAGTTTAAGAGCACAGGCAAATATTCGATTTCGATAGCATACTTCCATAATAATGGAATGGCTGTGTTATTGATGTCCTGCGATGTCAGACCAAAATGTATCCATTCTTTGCTCTCATCAGCCCTGGTTTCACTGAGTTTGGATTTCAGAAAATATTCAACAGCTTTTACATCGTGGTTGGTGATTTTTTCCTTTTTCTTGATTTCCCTGGCATCATCCACACTGAAATTTTCGGCGACAGACTGTAAAAATTTTTTTGCGGAGGCTGGCAGAGAAAAAAAATCTTTTTGAGCAAGGAAAAGAAAATATTCTATTTCAATAAGCACGCGGTATTTCATCAGTGCATATTCAGAAAAATATTCGTCGAGATGCTGCAACTGGTGTCGGTAACGCCCGTCAAGGGGTGAAATGGCAGTAAGTGCATTCAGTTCCATGAGCAAATTTGAAATTGAGCGTTTTTAGTCCCGGTGCCTTAGTTTTGCAGCCAAAATTAACACAAACGCCTTGGACAGAAAAATACGCGTAGGAGCTGTCAGCTATTTGAATACGAAGCCACTCCTTTACGGAATTGAGCAATCTGACATAATACATCGGATCGAACTGAAGATAGACTATCCTTCCCGGATAGCCGATATGTTGTTGAGCAATACGATTGACATCGGACTGGTTCCGGTGTCGATTATCCCATTGATGCGGGAATATTATATCAATACAAATTATTGCATTGGATGCAACGGGCCAGTCGGTTCTGTTTGTTTATTCAGTGAGGTACCGCTTGGAAAAATAAGAAAAGTATTGCTCGATTATCAGAGCCGGACATCCGTTGAACTCGCAAAAATATTATTCAAAGAATATTGGAAAATTCATCCGGAATTGATTGATGCGGGTGAAGATTTCAGGAAAGATATCCGGGAAAATGTGGCAGGAGTGATTATCGGCGACCGGGCATTGGAACAGAGAGTAAAATCTACCTACAAATATGACCTCGGAGAGGCCTGGAAAAACCTAACCGGATTGCCCTTTGTTTTTGCGGCCTGGATCAGCAATAAGAAACTGGACGATTCATTTATTACCCAATTTAACGAAGCGAATAGTATCGGCGCCCAAAATATAAATGAGGTATTAAAGCAAATCAACTATTCCGTTTTTGATTTGCATGAATATTATACAAGGTTTATCCGGTATGATTTAGATGATGCAAAAAGAAAGGGAATGGATTTATTTCTTAAGAAACTAAGAAGTTTAAACAATGCTCGATAATTTATATCATCTCAGCAGCATCACTGTTCCTTTGAGATTGATAAATCCGCAATGCGTGTTAGCCCGGATAATATAAACAAGTCTCCGCTATCCGTGGAATGTCTTTGAAGTCCCGTCTTACCGAATGTTCATCAACAGCCGCTGTCATTGAGACCTATGGGTTAGAATAAGGAACTGTTAACAAAGTTGACTGAAACTTTTCTCAGGGCCAGCTTTCACAACTCAATTGGCGCTTGAAATTATTTTGGGATTCTGATTCCGGCCGCCACCTCGTTTTGACCACTCTGGATAAAGTACTCGGTATAGTGTATGGCTCCGTCCTTGTAATAAACATTTTCCCAGGTAACTACTACAGCAGGGGACAAATTCCAGGTCCAGTCGATCGTAGTGTTTGTCGCATCAGTAAAATTCCAGGTCAGCGAAGACTGAGTCCCCGAGTTGTCTGAGTATACCCCAGTTCCGTTAGGATTAAATACTATATATTCATTGTCAAGATCCACAGAATTGTTAGACCCCCCCTCTGAGATAGTATACTGCAGTATTTCCGATGACCCCTCTTATATCTTGTACTTTCCATGCGTTAGCTGTTAAAATGGCCGTCGTCAGTGTAGTATCTTTTATGGTGAGTGTATCAGTTACCGTTTTAGTAACCGTATCCGTCACTGTTTTAGTGACTGTATTTGTTTTTGTACAAGATGTAAAGCTAAAGGCAGGAATTAAATAACACAGAGCTGCTACCAGAAAAAAGCCTGAATTTTTCTTCATGTCAGTTGGTTTAGAATTTAAGATATAAACTATGAAGCAATGAGTCAATAAGCTTCAGCTCAATAATAATAAAAAAAATAAATTATTTGAAAATTAATTTTATTATTTACTCCGACAAAATGATATTAGTGAGGAAAATTAAGAAATATAAGTACAAACACTTATTTTTTATAACCTTATTATTAGACTCATCTTCCTATATAGATGTACTTGTTTTATTTTTATGGGATATCTCTTAAAATGAAAAAGTTTATTCGTTTTTTATTTCAGCGGTTCGGATATGATATTGTAAGATACCATCCGCCCTTTATTCGAGGCAAAACTGATAAAGCCAGCATCGAAAATGAATATAAATGGCTTAAAGAGTTTAAATTCATGACAATCATTGATATAGGGGCTAATGAGGGACAGTTTGCTGATAAAATCAGATTGCTATTCCCCAATGCTTACATTTACGCCTTTGAGCCTCTGCCCTCTGTTTTTGAAAAATTAAAGGACAATTTTAAAGAGGATAAAAAATTTACTGCAGTTAATCTCGGCCTCGGTGAACAAAAGTCTGTTCTTCCTCTTAATGAAAATGAATATTCACCGTCATCTTCTTTTTTGAATTTGACTGATGTACACACAAAAAATTTTGAGGAAGCCGTTAAAACAAAGGAATTAAATGTTAATGTAGAGAAGCTGGACGAAGTGTTCACAGCAAAACAAATTGAATTGCCGTTGCTGGTTAAAATTGATGTGCAGGGTTTCGAGGATAAGGTAATTCGCGGCGGGATAAATACCTTGCAAAAGGCATCTG
>DATJWE010000229.1:0-13613 GCA_035501475.1 Puia sp.
TTTGTAAAAGCAGACAGTAAATTGGAAAAGATAAATTTTTCGGATATTTTATTTGTTGAAGCGCTGGAAAATTATGTAGCGATTTACACGACTGAAAAGAAAATTATCGCTCATTTGCCATTAAAAATGCTGCAGGAAAAATTGCCTCCCCAGCGGTTTATTCAACCTCATAAATCCTACCTGGTTGCTCTCGAAAGGATCAATGCCATTGAAGGAAACATACTTTATGTGATGCAATACCAGATCCCTGTTAGTAAATACCAGAAGGAAGAAATAATGGGGAAAATCATTAATAACAAGTTGTTGAAACGGTAAGGGTTAATTCTCTTGTCACACCTTCTCATTTGCCAAAGCATATTTTGTATCTTTATTTAGTTGTTGACCTTATTCGCAATCGGGTGTTGCCCGTGCAAAATTTTATTGGGTTATCTTAAAACCTGGTATATGGAAACCATCAATTTAATCAGTTCGTTAGCGGCTATTTTACTGATCCCGTTATTGCCGGCATATATCATCTACAAATTTTTACCATCAAGGACTGCAGTTAAAGGACCTTTTCGGGGACTGCACATCAATCTGACCGGTGCGTTTGGCGGGTATTTTCTGCTGGTTATTATCACAGTGGGATTATTCTATTACCAGAGCAATAACCAACTGGCTAAAGACTTAAAAGAAGCGAATTTGAAATTAGATAGCGTGAACAGTCAATTGCTAAAGCTGAACAATGATATCACCAATGCAAGAAGTAAATACCAGGTCTGGAAGATGCTGGGAAAGCTGGATTCAAGGTCTCCTGAAATGACAAAGATCTTTATTGACGAAAAGTCGATTTCGATTAATGCTTTGGGAAAATTCGATGCTTCCATGGTGATCCGGACAGATCATAACAGAAATGTACAGCTTCCTGATGCAGTTTGTTTTTTTAATAAGAATGAAGGGTACAGTGTAGTTGATCTGAGTCAAAAAGAAAACGCAGCTATTGATACCTTAAATAAATCGATTCAGATTGTAAGCAATATCAGGTTAAGCTATCAACACCAGTCAAAAGGGAAAGAAAACTGGTAATCTCATGCAAATCAGAAGGAAGATTAAAACAAAAAAGGTGAAATCAAATTCACCCTTTTTGTTTTTCTATTGTAGCATGCAATCAATATCCCGGATTCTGGACCATATTTTTATTGGCATCCATTTCTGCGCGCGGTATGGGGAAAATTCTTTTTGTGCTGCTGGCTGGCAGGGTCAGTGGAACGTAGGAAGGATAATTTCCTGTACTTCCGTCCCTGACCACATCCTGTCCCAGTCTCACGATATCCCAATAACGGTGACCTTCAAACGCCAATTCTTTTCTCCGTTCTGAATAAATATCATTGAGCAGCGCAGCGCCGGATGAGGAATAGCCTGCAAACTGCGGATCCCTGGTCTGAGCAAGCACATTCAGGGTCTGCAATGCCAATGCATCCTGCCCGGTGCGGTTATATGCTTCTGCCTGGATAAGCAGGACTTCTGCATAGCGTACAAGTTTAACGTTGTCTTTTCCGTTTGGATTCGTAGTGTTAGGATATTTGTTGACAACCCAAACATTCTGTCCCGCTCTGACGCCGGCAATAATCAGGGCCTGCCGGGCATCTGAGGCGCTGTAGATGCCGTAGAGATTATCAGTGCAAAGCGCATCTCCGTATCCGGCCTGATCGTAAAATGCATCCAGGTCATCAGGCCCATTATTGCCGATTTCATCGAATTCAACTTCGAAAATAGTCTCCATCCTGTTGGACACCGGATAGGGACTGCTCCAGTATGATACCAGAGAGTTATGATCGGTCAGAAAATACCCGCCGTTATTTACTACGTCGCTCGACCAGGTCAATGTATTGTTCCAGTCACCCCTGTACTGATAAAGCCTGGCCAGTAGTGCGCTGGCAACATATTTAGTGACATAAGAAGAATTTTTGGATTCATCCGTCATTAAGCCATAGGCCTGGAGAAGATCGGTTTCAATTTGTTTGTAAACTTCTGCAACCGTATTGCGGGCAGGTTTTGCGAACGCATCATAAGTAAGCACCAGTGGAACACCAAGTGAAGTTGAATCGACCTGGTAGGGAAGTCCGAAGAATTTCACCAGCTCAAAGTAGCAAAGAGCCCTGATAGTGAGTGCCTCTCCTCTCAGCTGATCGGCCACAGGACTGCTTGGCACAGTCGAATTGATAATATTGTTTGCCCTTAATATGGAGTTATAAGCCTCTGCCCACATGTTCTGGATATTAGAATAGGTAGCGGTATAGGTGTAAGTCAGCTCGGTGAGGTACCTGTTTGAATTTTGCAGTGCATCGATATAAATATTGTCGGCCAGCAAATCGCCGTCTATCGGTATTGTACGACCGAAGAGATCAACAGCGCGAAGACTTTGATACATGCCATTGACAGCAGTTTGCATAGAATTTTCATCAAGAATGGCCTCGTTCGTAGGAATCTGGCTCGGGGGCTGAAGATCAAGGAATTTTTTACTGCATCCGGCGAGAAGGGATGCAGCGAACAGTGAGACTGAAATAATTTTTATTGTGATTTTCATATTGTAAAAATTTACTTCTTTAAAAATTCAGGTTCAGGCCAAAGGAAACTGTTTTCTGCATTAAGATTTGCAGGTCATTGAATCCGTTAATCGGTTGCTCAGGATCAAATGTCAGGTTCTTATCAAAGGTCTTTGTCCATAAATTCGTTCCCCTGACATAGAGCTGTGCATTGTCAATTTTGATTTTGTTCAAAAATGATTTTGGAATTTGATAAGCGAGCGTAACATTTCTCAGCCTGATATAATCGCCTTTATAGAAATACCTGCTTGAAGTGGTATTGGATTGGGATTGATTGCCCGCGATGTATTGCGGAACATCTGTTTTGTCGCCCGCCTTTTGCCAACGACGTTCGTATTCTTTCAGGTCCTGGTTGAGTGAAAAGAATGCACCGTCACTTTCGTTCAGGAAGCCCCAGCTGTTAAATAAGAGGTTCCCGTATTGATAATTGAATTGAGCATTCAACGAAAGATTCCCATAGCTAAACGTTGTGTTGAGTCCACCAAAACCTTTGGGCGATGCACTTCCGATAATTGCATTTTGCACTTTCGTAACATCTGATGTAGTGGATTTTTTTGTTCCGTCTGTGTACCATAGAGGCTCTCCTGTCTGAGGATCTGCTCCAGCCCATATGTAAGTATAAATTGACTGCACATCCTGCCCCACCCTGATGATATATGGCAGCGAAACGATGTCCTGATTATCGTTCAGTGAGGTAACTTTGTTTTTGTTCAAAGCAATATTGAATGAAATGTCCCATCGGAACATCTTGCTTAATATCGGAGTAGCATTCAAAGTCAGCTCAATTCCCTTGTTTTCCATCGACCCGATATTATCCAGGTAGCTTCCGAAGCCGGAAGTCAGTGACAATGGAACGCTCTGGAGCAGTTTTGTGGTTTTGCGGATGTAATAGTCGGCTTCAATATTTAACCTGTTTTTCAATACGCCCAGTTCAAGACCCACGTCGAACGGTTTGTTTTGTTCCCAGGTAAGATTCGCATTGCCCACGCTGGCCGGCGCACTTCCGGGTGATTTATTATAATCTGCACCGAAACCATACAATTCGCGCCAGGTATAGTTCCCGATATTTGCATTCCCGTTTGTCCCATAGGATGCTCTTAATTTTAGTGCGGAGATATATTTTATATTGTCAAAGAAATTTTCTTTGTCAATATTCCAGGCTCCACCGACGGACCAGAAAGTTCCATAACGGTTATCACTTCCAAACCGGGATGATCCATCTCTTCGCAGACTTCCGGAGAGAAAATATCTGTTCTTATAATTAAATTGAAGATTTGAAAAAGCAGATGAAAAAGAATAATCTGTTCCCGATCCGATGGCAAGCACAGGAGAACTTGTCGGTGGCGCGGGAAGGGAAGTAAGTTGCGGGACCTGGTTTCCGGATGCACTGATATCATATTCTGTCGATTTTTGGGCTTCGTATCCTATTTTCAGGTCCGCTGCAAGATCCCCGTTTTTGTCAATGTCTTTATGATAATCCAGTGTATTCGTCCATACCCAGTTAAAAACGCGGGTATAGTAGTTGGTTGAATTACCGCCTAACGTTACTGCATCACCGAAATAAGGATTTTCGTACGATGGTTCTTCAAGTGTGAAATAATCTATTCCCAGTCTTGTAGAAAATCTCAATCCCTTCAGAATATCATAGTCGCCGGTAAATGCTCCGATCATTTTTGTATTGCCAAGTTTTGTCCAGTCGTAATGAACAATTGCGAGGGGGTTATAAATTTGTTCAAATGTGGCAGTGCTGTAATTCAAAGAACCATCCGGATTATATGGATATTGATAAGGTCTCAGGTAATAAGCAGCAAGGACAGGACTCCTGAAATTAGCTGACTGACTCGGGGTAGTCTGGTCTGAATGAGACACATTAAGCGAAATTCCGACTGAGATTTTATCATTAAGCTTATGCCTCAGATTCAAATCGCCGCTATACCTCGTAAAATCTGAACCGATGACTACTGCCTGCTGCTGAAAATATCCTCCGGAAAAATAAAAAGTAGTCCTGGAATCGCCTCCGGAAACTGCAATATTATATTGCTGTGTAATTCCCTGCCGCGTAACAAGATTAATCCAATTCACATTATGGCCATTATTTTTGCCGAGAGCGTCAAGGTAAAAATTAATAGTGGCTGTATCACCGCCTGTAGCATTACTCAGGCCTTCCGTTGTGAGAGCGGTATATTGATTCCAATCGAGAGGCTTTCCAAGATTGTTGATATAGGAAGCATTACTAAATCCATACTCACCGGCAAAACTCACTTTTGTTTTACCAGCTCTTCCTTTTTTTGTGGTGATAAGAATCACACCATTTGCTGCACGGGAGCCGTAAAGAGAAGCGGCCGAAGCATCTTTCAATACAGATACACTTTCGATATCATTCGGATTTAACCCTGCAAGCGCATTGGACGTAGTTGTATTTCTTGAGAAATCACCCGTGTTGGCAGGAATCCCGTCGATTACATACAATGGTTCTGAAGAGGCATTGATTGAACCGATTCCCCGGATACGGATTTCCTGCAGTGCACCCGGCTGGCCGGAGGAAGCGACTGACTGTAACCCCGCAACTTTACCCTGTAACATCGCATCTACCGATACCAGGGGCACGTTCTCGAATTCTTTTCCATCCACTTTAGCAACGGAACCTGTCAGTTTACTTTTATCCTGTGCTCCATAAGCAACGACTACTACTTCCTGTAATTTCTTATCTTCAGTCGACAGGGCGACCGAAATAGTTGTTTTGTTACCTATATTAACTTCTTCATTTGCATAGCCGATATAGGAAAAGACAAGTACATTTTGCTTGCTATTCGCATGGATCCTGAATGATCCGTCCTCACCGGTTACCGTTGTCGTACTGGTTTCTTTTACGCGGACAGTAACTCCCACAAGAGGAGCCCCGTTCTTACTGTCAGTAACTTTTCCGGTAATGGTAATACCGTTTTGCGCAAACAACGGCAGGCAATAAAAAAGAGATAAGCTGATAAGACTTAAAATTATTCTCATAACAGTTCTGGTTTTGAATAGTCAGTTGTTTGGCTCGGTTGACTATTTGTTAATGACACATTAATATATCATATTGCTGTTTCAAATAGGTTGTCAAGAATCCAAATCCTGAATTTATCTGCTTGAATTGGTGAATTATTGGACCTAGTCAGGAAGGTGGATAAGCAAAAACCGGTAGTTAGCACTTTTTTGACTTATAAATTTCTTCCGTTATATAAATTTAATGCTTTTTTCCCCTGCCCTGTCCTGCTTATTTTACGAGGATTATGATACAAAAGTTTGCTGAATCGGTTTTTTAGAAAGGAAATTAAATCGGGCTTGTGCCGGGCGGAAAACAGGCGCTTGCCTGTTGCCCGCCGGGTCTTATGAATTCAGCACTATACTGCGCAAACTTACAGTTGAATCCTGCCGATTGGGGTTTCCAAAACATCAAGGAATTATTAATAAATTTGAACCAAAGGGGTTCGATTTTTACAAAAAATTTCCACAAAACATCTGTTTAAAATGAATCATCACGTACAGTTTTAGAGATACCTGGACTGTTCATTGATAACCCACTGTGTAACTGTCAATAAAATAATTCAGTTTTCCTTCAGATTAAAAAGTTTACTTTATCAAAATTTACGCAATGAAGATTTTAATTGTTGAAGATGAGAAGGAATTGCTGAAGAGTATGGTATCCTACCTAAAGGCAGAAAACTATCTGTGCGAAACCGCGCCAGATTACAAATCGGCCTTGAAAAAAATAGATTCATTCAACTACGATTGCATTTTACTTGACGTTTCCCTTCCTGACGGGAATGGTCTTGCTCTCTTGAAAGAATTAAAGGCGAATGATAAAACTGACGGTGTCATCATTATTTCTGCAAAAAATTCGATCCATGACCGCATTAAAGGACTAAATCTCGGGGCAGATGATTATCTGGCAAAACCCTTTCATCTATCCGAACTCAATGCAAGGGTCGCAGCTGTCATACGCCGGCGCCGGTTTCAGGGACATAAGATATTGGTGTTTCATGAGCTTACTATTGATCTGGCAGCAAAATCGGTGCTGGTGAACAGCAAAGCAGTTGACCTGACCAGAAAAGAATATGACCTGCTTTTGTATCTCGCATACAATAAAAACAGGGTGATCTCTAAAAATGCCATCGCTGAGCATTTATCAGGCGATGAAGCAGAAATCTTTGATAATTTTGATTTCATCTACACACACATGAAAAACCTGAAAAAAAAATTGCAGCATGCGGGTTGTAATGAGTATATTAAGTCAGTATATGGCATGGGTTACAAGTTCGATGTCTGAAAATGAAACTGCTTAATAAAACCATACGCTCCTACCTGATTTATTCTTTTACCATTTTACTGGTCACCATCCCGCTGTTTTATTTTGTAGTGAAATCAGTTTTGCTGCATGCAGTGGATAAATCCCTGAAGACCCAGCTTCGCGATATTCGATCTAATCTCAGCTCCATACATTCACAGGATGAACTTGAAACCTGGTCAAAACTGGATAAAGACATCAACCTTTCCAGCGCAAATGAAAATTTTCAGGATTATATCTACACGACATACAGATTCAACAGAAGACATCATGGGCAAGACCCTTATCGGGAAATAGCAGGGCCGATATCCGTGGGTGGAAATTTATACCGGCTGGTGATCAGCAGTTCCCTGGTAGAAAATGAAGATTTGCTTGGAAGTATCGTACTTGTGGAAGGAATTCTATTGATCCTCCTGATGGCGGGAATGCTTTGGATAAATCAAAGGACCTCTCAAAAAATTTGGCAGCCGTTTCACCGGGCTTTGAACAATATGCAGCAATTCGAATTGAATAAACATACTGAGTTGCCATTCCTGCCAAGCAATACGGATGAATTCAATGAACTGAATAAAGCCATCGTAAACCTGTTCAACAGAAACCATGAAACCTATTTGCTTCAGAAGGAGTTTACTGAAAATGCTTCTCATGAAATGCAGACTCCGCTGGCCATTTTCCAGACAAAACTCGACCTGCTTATGCAGACTTCACCATTGAGTGAAGACCAGGCAGAACTTATACATGCATTGGAAACAACCAATCACCGGCTGATTAGATTGAATAAATCTCTTTTGCTGCTGGCAAAAATTGAAAATGATCAGTTTAGGCCAACAGAAAGTATCAATATCATGAACCTTACAAAAAGACTGACGGATCAGGTGAAAGTCCATGCGGCAGAAAAAGGAATAGCGATTGTTGAAAATTATATCGGTTCTCCCCTTGTTAAGGCGAATAATACGTTGATCGAAATTCTCGTTGGCAATCTGCTTTCCAATGCCATCAGGTACAATGTTGAAAACGGAGAAATCATCCTTACTCTCGAAGAAAATTCTCTTGATATTCAAAATACCGGTCAGGGTTCACCCCTTCAGGCTGACAGAATTTTTGACCGCTTCCATAAAGAAAACCAATCTTCTTCCAATGCAGAAAGCACAGGACTCGGATTGGCCATTGTAAAAAAAATATGCGATTTGTATCAATACCGGATCCGATATTCATTCGCAAATAATATGCACCGTTTTGAGCTTGTTCTCACCAGGGATTGAAAGATTAAGCCTATTTACCTCTTCTCAATTTAATGTCTGTATTTTAAAAAATGAAGCACGAATAGTCTTCAGAATCCACACAGAATCGGGTATTAGCTTACACCCGATCAATTATTTTCTCATTCATGCGTCTCTTTTTATTAAATATTTTTTTATTGGTAAGCTCCTGTCTCTTTGCTCAATATCATAATCTTGATTTTTATCTGGAACGGGCAAGGACAAATAGCCCGTTGTTGAAAGATTACCAGAATCAAATGCTTTCGAATGGCATGGACAGCGCCATTTTGCGGGCTTCCTATAAGCCCCAGGTGAATGCAGTCAGCGCCGATTTTTATGCACCCACCATCAATGGGTACGGGTATGATAATATCATCACAAACGGCGCACAGATTTCTGCAATAGTGCAGGCAAACAAGACCATTGTGAGTAAGAACAATCTTAATACCCAGTATCAATCGATTCATTTGCAAAATGAAACCATTGGTAATACAGCAGTCATTGCTCAGAAGGATTTGAAAAAAACAGTTACATCCCAATATATTTCCGTGTATGGTGATATGACGGCCATGAATTTTAATAAAGAGATCCTTGCCCTGTTGCAAAAAGAAGAACTTATCCTGAAGAAGCTCACAGAAAATAATGTATATAAACAATCTGACTACCTCACATTCTATGTTTCCCTTCAGCAGCAGCAACTGATTTCATTGCAGTCGGAAATCCAATTTAAGAATGACTACGCCATGCTCAACTATTTATGCGGCATAGTGGACACTTCAGCTGCCACATTGATTGACCCCGACCTGCAGATGGCTTCTTTGCCGGATATCTACAGTTCCGTGTTCTATCATCAATACACGATTGACAGCCTGAAATTTATCAACCAGAAATCGGTTATTGATTATAGTTATAAACCAAAACTGAATGTTTTTGCTGATGCAGGATACGTATCAAGCTTAAGCTATCAGCCCTATAAGAATTTCGGCGCCAGCCTGGGTCTTGCACTTAGTCTTCCCATATACGATGGAAGGCAAAAGCAATTAAAATACAATAAGGTGAATATTGCTGAGAATACCCGTACAGTGTACCGGGATTTCTTTTTGCATCAATATGACCAGCAGGTTGCCCAGCTGATACAGCAATTCCGCGCAACTGAATCAATGTTATCTGAAATCAATGACCAGATCAAATATTCGAATGCACTGATTGAAGTGAATGGGAGACTGCTGGAAACCGGGAATGTCAGGATCACCGATTTTATTCTTGCTATTAATACTTATTTAAATGCGAGACATTTATTAAATCAGAATTATATCAGCCGCCTGCAAATCATTAACCAGATCAATTATTGGCAACAGGCAATCTAAACAACAATTCATGAGAAGGAAATTGATTTTAGTGATGTTTATAATAGCAGGGATTGTGTCCTGCACCGGGAAGCAAACTGAGGCGACAGATGAAAACGCAAAGCCTGGAGATGTCAGGACCCCGGTAACGGTTACAAATGTTAGTTTCGAAACACTCTACGACTCAACCGAACTCAATGCCACCTCTGCATTCCTTCAAAATAATTATGTCAAGTCTACCACAACGGGATATGTGAAATCAGTCAATGTAAAACCAGGCGAATATGTAACTGAAGGAAAGACTCTTTTTTCTATTGTCACCAAAGAATCGCTTATCATTGGAAATTCTATTTCTTCCCTGGATTCTTCTTTCAAATTTTCGGGAGTGAACCAGATCAGGTCTACTTCCAGCGGATACGTCACTCAACTCAACCATCAGCCGGGCGATTACGTCCAGGATGGCGAGCAGCTTGCCGTGATCAGCGATATGAACAGCTTTGTCTTTCTTCTAAATCTGCCTTACGAACTAAGGCCTTTTGTTCTGAATAAAAAAAATGTGGAGTTGTTTTTACCGGATGGCACGCGTTTACGCGGATATATCTCTTCTGTGATGCCGACAGTGGATTCTGTTTCGCAAACACAAACAGTGGTGATAAGGACCTCTTCTAAAACGCCGATTCCGCAAAACCTGATTGCAAAAGTGCATATTATAAAAAATGAAAAGAGTAATGCACAGGTATTGCCCAAATCCGCGATCCTGGCAGATGAAACACAAAACCATTTTTGGGTGATGAAAATGCTTGATTCAAATACTGCTGTCAAAGTAGATATCAAAAAAGGATTGGAGTTGAAAGACAGGGTTGAAATTCTGGAACCTTCTTTCTCGAAAGGAGATCTCATCCTGGTATCTGGCAATTACGGATTGCCTGATACCGCCAAAGTAATTATACAGAAACGGTAATATCATGAAGAATTTTTTTGTTTCGTACAAAAGTCCCGTAACTGTTCTGCTGGTGATAATCGCATTAGGTGGATTTTATGTGTATACCCAGTTAAAAACTTCACTGTTTCCTGAAATTACTTTCCCGAAAATAAAAATCATTGCTGATGCGGGTCTTCAGCCTGTCGATAAGATGATGCTGACTGTTACCAAACCGCTGGAGAATGCCATTAAACAGGTGCCCGACCTGTTAACCATACGAAGCACTACGAGCAGGGGCGCCTGCGAAATCGCTGCTTTTATGGACTGGAACAGTGATATCGATCTTGCCAAACAACGCATCGAATCTAAAATTGCAGAGGTAAGTAACAATCTTCCCGCCGGGGTGCAGGTCACGGTCGAAAAAATGAACCCATCTATCCTTCCGGTGATGGGCTATTCGCTCGAAACAAAAAATAATCGCCCGGCGATAGACATGAAACAGCTGGCGCTCTACACGATCAAGCCTTATTTATCGCAGGTGCAGGGTGTTTCTGAAGTCCGGATCATGGGTGGAAAGCAAAAAGAATACTGGCTCACGCTGGATCAACAGAAAATGAGCACCCTGGGTATCACACCCGATATGCTTTCTAACGCTTTGGGACAAACGAATTTTATCCGGTCGAACGGGTACCTCACCGATTATCATTTGCTTTACCTGACCGTTACTGATGCCACAGTGCACACGATTGACCAGTTGGAAAACCTGATTGTCAGCAATACCGGCAAACGGATTATCAGGATAAAAGATATTGCTGATGTTTCCATTCGGGAAGCGGTGGAGTATACAAAAATAAATGCCAACGGAAAGGAGAGCCTGCTTATTGCCGTGATTAAACAGCCCAATGTCAATCTCATCGATTTGTCGGACCAGATGGAAAAGAAAATAAAAGAATTGCAAAAAATCCTTCCGGCGGATATCCACCTGGAACCTTATTACATACAGGCAGATTTTGTAAAGGACTCCGTAAAAAGCGTTACTGATAGTTTGTGGATAGGATTGTTGCTTGCTATTCTGGTGACCATCATCTTTCTTCGTTCATGGAAAGCGAGTACCACAATATTATTTACAATTCCTTTGACCATTTGCCTGACGCTGATCATCATTCATTCCGTCGGATATACATTAAACATTATGACGCTCGGAGCGATTGCGGCTTCGATTGGTTTAATCATTGATGATGCCATCGTGGTTGTTGAGCAAATTCAGCGAACGCATGAAGAACATCCTCTCGAGCCCTCCTCTACACTTGTTCAAAAAGCGATTCACTATTTGTTTCCAGCGATGGTCGGATCATCCATCAGCACCATTGTCATTTTTATTCCTTTTGAAATGCTGAGCGGCGTGGCCGGCGCTTATTTCAAAGTGCTCACCAATACCATGATCATTACCCTGGTTTGTTCTTTCTTTATTACATGGATTGGCCTTCCGGTTATTTATTTGCTGCTGACAGGCAAGAAAAAAGCGGACAGTATTAAAAAAACAAGACAACCGGCAATGGTGAGGCAGCAAAAATGGGTTTCTTTTTTTATTCGTCGTCCATATTTCAGCCTGCTGATCATCGCAGGACTTGCATTTTCAATCTATTTCATTCTTCCCCGGCTTGAAACCGGCTTTTTGCCTGAGATGGATGAAGGCAGTATTGTGCTTGATTATGTTTCACCGCCGGGAACTTCGCTGGTGGAGACGGATAGAATTTTACAGCAGGTAGAAAAAATAATCACTGCTGTTCCGGAAGTGGAAAGTTATTCAAGAAGAACGGGAACACAGTTGGGATTTTTTATTACCGAGCCCAATACAGGCGATTACCTGATCCAGTTAAAGAAGAGCAGAAAGCGATCAACTGAAGATGTTATTGCTGATATCCGCAAACAAATAGAAAGCTCACAACCTGCACTGCGAATTGATTTCGGCCAGGTGATCGGAGATATGCTTGGCGACCTGATGACTTCTGTCCAACCCGTTGCCATTAAAATTTTTGGTAATGACACAAAAAAACTGGAAGAACTTTCCCGACAGGTCGCCGAATCCGTGAAGAAAGTGGAAGGCACGGCAGATGTTTTTGATGGAATTGTGATCGCAGGCCCATCGGTGAGCATCGAACCAGACAATAATAAATTATCACAGTTCGGCCTCACACCTTCTGCATTGCAATTTCAGATGCAGACAAGGTTGCAGGGAACTGTTGTCGGATATGTACAGGAAAAAGAGCAATTGTCTACCGTTCGCATAATCTATCCCGATAGTAAGAATGCCAGTGTGTCCGATATGAGCAGGATGCAAATCTTTTTACCATCCGGCAGACTCAAGCCCATCACGGAACTGGCGACAGTACAGGTCAATGGTGGGGATGCAGAAATTAAAAGAGAGAATCTTCAGGCCATGGGTGAAGTGACTGCCAGACTGGAAAACAGGGATCTGGGCAGTGTAATGCGGGACATTCAGAAAACTGTTAATGCTGAAATAGCACTTCCGCAGGGGTATCATATCGAATATGGTGGCGCATACGCCGACCAGCAACAATCATTTAAAGAATTACTGATGATTTTGATTGCTTCCAGCCTATTGGTTTTCGGAGTTATTATTTTTCTATTCAAGGATTTCAGGATTGCCCTGCTGATTATCCTGTTGGCTGTATTGGGAATATCAGGAAGCTATCTCGCATTATATTTCACTCAAACTCCACTTAATGTCGGAAGCTACACCGGGCTGATCATGATTGTAGGAATTATTGGTGAAAACGCCATTTTTACTTTCCTTCAATTCAGGGATGTTTTGAAAGAAAGGACTGTCGATGATGCCATCATCTATTCTATTTCAACCCGGTTAAGACCCAAATTGATGACAGCATTCGGAGCCATTATCGCACTACTGCCATTAGCTTTTGGCATTGGTACAGGCGCCCAGTTGCATCAGCCCCTGGCCATTGCCGTTATAGGCGGATTTGTCATTGCCTTGCCCATTTTACTTATCGTGCTGCCATCCATGCTCAGGATGATGTACAAAACCAATCGAAAAGCGAATGCAGCAAATGGGTAATAAAAATAAGCTCAACGGCCTGAATTCAGCTTTTCGTCAGAATCAATATTTATGTTTAGCACCCGGTATTATTTTCT
>DATJWE010000230.1:0-74327 GCA_035501475.1 Puia sp.
CTATCATCTCGATATTGAACATAGCTACTACTTTTAAAGGATCGAATTGTCTTGAAAAATATTGAGATCCAAACTCTCCTATTTCTTCTGCCGTGAATGTTGCAAACACCAATGTTCGTTCATTATTTCCGAGCCTGCTGAAATATTTTGCCAGCATGATCACGGCTGTACTGCCCGAAGCATCATCGTTTGCCCCGTTGTAAATGGAATCATTTTTTTCATTTGGTTTTCCGATGCCGAGATGATCATAATGCGCAGAGAAAATTAAATATTCATCTTTCTTCGACTTGCCTGGCAATATACCAACTACATTCGCCAGTTTGGATTCCCTGACTTCCTGCTTAATGCTGATGCTATATTCACCTGGATCAACGGTTGTAAGAACAAAAATTAAAGATCTGTCAGATTTAAATTGTTGCCTCGTGAACCGGGCGATGCGGGGAAAATTTTTTGCGAAGCTGGTATCAACCAATACCAGATAGTTCTTATTCCCCTGGAGATATTTTAATGCTTCCATGGAAAAATTACTTCCTGCTCTTATAAATGCTTTTTCATAACCACTGGAGGAACCAACAGTTAATTCTGATTGGGAAGTAACGGGAATGATGTGCTCGGGTGCGATGGGCTGTCCGTCAAATGTCCCGGTTGCTGAAATCGGTTTCGACTGAATCATGGTAAATGCCTGTCGATAAGTTCCGCTGTTATTCAATGTCTGTAATCCTGCTTCCTTAAATTCATTACTGATAAAATCGGCAGCTTTTTCTATCCCCGGGCTGAATGTAGCCCTGCCCTGCATATCATCTGATGATAAGATTTTTTCAATACGCTCCACTTCCTGTGCATTGATAATGGTATGAATATCCTGGGCGGTTAAAGAACCAATTACAAATGTTGCAAGCAACAAAAAAAACAATTTTCTCATATTTGATTTTGATTATATAAAAAAACCCGCCAAATGCGGGGGCAATTTATTTCCCCCGGCTCTGAAGAGCCGGGCTAATTTCACACCTGCTTCCCGGCAGGCAGGTTTATAAGCTCATCATCTCTTTAAACTTCACAGTCTGTCTTCTACTGACTTCAATTTTCTCTCCACCTCTTAACTCGAGCAGCAATCCTCCATTAAAATAGGGCTCGATTTTTTCAATCAGCCGCAGGTTCACGATATGTTTCCGGTTCGCCCTGAAAAAAACTTTTTCATCCAGCCTCTCTTCCAATGCGTTTAATGATTTCAGGATAAGCGGTTTGTTCGGCCCGAAATACACTTTGGCATAATTCCCAACGCTTTCGAACAAACGAATATCAGAAAGTTTTACAAACCAGCAGCGTTCTCCATCCTTTACAAAAACCTGGTCGTGTTCATGAAGCAGGCTCTTATTGACAACGATCTCCTCATCTGAAATCATTTCCCTGTCCCGGCTTTCTTCGAGATGCAGTTTCTGAATTGCGTCTGCCAGTCGTTTGGGTTCAACGGGCTTGAGGAGATAATCCAGCGCATTCACTTCAAATGCTTTCAGCGCATAATCGTCGTAAGCTGTGGTGAAAATTACATCGGGAGCTTTGTCCAGTTCTGCCAGCATATCGAAACCCGTTTTACCAGGCATTTGAATATCCAGGAAAATAAGGTCCGGATTTAAACTATCTATTTTTTCAATCCCTTCATTAGCATTGGCCGCTTCTGCCACTACTTCGATTTCAGGAAAATCCTGCAACAATTTCTTCAGTTCATTTCTCGCCAGTCTTTCGTCATCGATAATAACTGCTTTGATCATATCTTTTTATTTTGTAGGATCGACAGGAATCAATACTGTCGCTTCAACCATATTCCCCTTTAATTCCCTGATATCAAAATTAGCCTTCTGCCCAAACAATAATTGTAACCGGTTCCTTGTACTGATCAGTCCGAATCCGTCGCCGTTCAACGTCCCGTTCAGGCGGCCTGTATTGCGGATCACCAGTTCATGATAGTTATCTTTGAAATCAGAAACAATTCTCACCACACCTCCGTTAAGCTGTTTACTTATTCCATGCTTGATTGCATTCTCCACGAGCGTTTGCAACATCATTGGGGGAATAGGCTGGCTCAATGTGTTTTCATCAATGAAATATTCAACCTGCAACCTGTCTTCAAAACGAATATGCTCCAACGCCAGATAATCTTTCACGATATCCAGTTCTTTTTCAAAAGAAACCGTTTCCTGCTTTTCCGTCTGCATGCTGCTGCGAAGTATATTACTCAATTCCGTGATGGCCGTCCTTGCACGGGTGGGATTTTCGTCGATCAATGCGCGGATGCTGTTTAGCGAATTAAAAATAAAATGAGGATTGATATGCGACTTGATCGTTTTTAATTCCAGTTCTTTTACCAGTGCTTCAAGTTTTAAAGTATCCAGTTGTTGCTTTCGGCTTTTTTCAATGTAATGATAGACGTAATAAATCAGTGTCCATGGAATAATCAAAAAACCATTTTGTAAAGAAGAAAGAAAGATACGGGTAGAAAGATCAAATTTTCTTTTTACAGTAGTCAGGTTAAATACGTCAACGATTCCTATCCTGATAAGACTTGCAATTACACTTACTACGATAACCCCAAGAATAAATTTCGGAAAAGCCCTCTCCACCGGTAGCATCAGCCAGTTGGACCTGCGGATAAATTCCCGGAATAAATGAGTAGCCAGCATTCCGGAAAAAAACATCACCACAATTTGTTCGATCGATTTGGAAGTGACCTTTTCGTCCATCAGATTCTCAAACAGGATAATGATTAGCGCCATCAGAGTCCATCCACCAATCTGGCACCACCAATAATAACGAGCCGTGTTCTTAGGCATAGCGGGTAAAAATAATCAAATTTTAATCCTCAAAGCTAAACCTTTCCCATTGCCGGAACCCGCCATTTTGTATTAATGGCTAAATAAATAGGCTATCGGTTGAGCAGGAATATGAATCAAAGCGGGAAAACAAGCCGTTAAAACATGTTTTCCAGGCTTCTGTACGGTCTCTTTCAGCATAAAAATGTACTTTTGTTCTTCGACAAAAATATATTGATGGAAATCAACCCCGGACCTTTATTGAGCACGATCAATTCACCCGGTGACCTGAAAAAGCTGAGCAGGGAACAATTACAGCAGGTGAGTGATGAGTTGCGGCAATATATTATTGATGTCGTGAGCCTGCATGGCGGTCATTTTGGTGCCAGTCTGGGTGTAGTGGAACTGACTGTGGCTCTCCATCACGTTTTCAATGCGCCCTATGATCAGCTCGTTTGGGATGTGGGCCACCAGGCTTATGGGCACAAGATTCTTACGGGTCGCAGGGATAATTTTTCCACCAACAGAAAATACAAGGGATTAAGCGGATTCCCGAACCGAAACGAAAGTGAATATGATACTTTCGGTGTAGGACATTCTTCCACTTCTATCAGTGCTGCGCTTGGGATGGCCATGGCTGCAAAATATAAAGGTGAAAACGACCGGAAGATTGTGGCCATTATCGGCGACGGCGCGTTGACTGCCGGCCTTGCATTTGAAGGAATGAACCATGCAGGAGTTGCCGATACTGATCTGCTCATTGTACTGAATGATAACTGTATGAGCATCGATCCGAATGTTGGAGCGCTGAAAGAATACCTGACAGATATTACCACCTCCCAAACCTATAACAAACTGAAAGATGATATCTGGAAAGCCCTCGGCAAACTCCCTGTGGGTGGGCATTTCAGCCGGGAGATCGCGAGCAAGATCGAACACAGTATAAAAAGTTTTGTCAATAAGAGCAGTAATTTATTTGAAGCGCTGAAGCTTCGTTATTTCGGTCCGATCGATGGACACAATCTCACCAAGCTGGTAGATACGCTGAATGATTTAAAAAATATCCCCGGACCAAAATTGCTCCATATCATTACTGTTAAAGGGAAAGGATATTCGCTCGCTGAGAACGATCAAACCAAATGGCATGCCCCGGGATTGTTCGACAAGATTACCGGGGAAATCTATAAGAAGAAATATGAAACCCCGCAGCCACCGAAATACCAGGATGTATTCGGGCACACCATCATCGAGCTTGCAGAAAAAAATAAAAAAATCTTTGGCATCACCCCGGCCATGCCGAGTGGTTCTTCCCTGAAATTCATGATGGATAAAATGCCTGACCGTGCTTTTGACGTAGGCATCTGCGAGCAACATGCGGTAACATTGAGTGCAGGAATGGCAACACAGGGACTGAGACCATTCTGCAATATTTATTCCACTTTTATGCAGAGGGCATACGACCAGGTAATTCACGATGTGGCTATCCAGGACCTGCCTGTTATTTTCTGTCTGGACAGGGCAGGATTAGTCGGAGAAGACGGAGCTACTCATCATGGCGCCTACGACATTGCGTATATGCGCTGCGTGCCGAATATGATCGTGAGTGCACCGATGAATGAATCTGAATTGCGTAACCTGATGTACACTGCGCAGCTCGATTCCATCAATCATCCTTTTGTTATTCGTTATCCCCGAGGCGAAGGTGTAATGCCGGAATGGAGAACGCCGCTGCAGGAAATAACCATCGGTAAAGGAAGAAAATTAAAAGATGGTGAAGACATTGCCATTCTTTCAATTGGTCATCCTGGCAATTTTGTTACAACTGCAATTCGTGAACTAAGAACGGAAGGACTGAATCCTGCTCATTACGATATGCGTTTCGTAAAGCCATTGGATGAAGAGCTGCTTCATGAAGTATGCAGGAAGTTCGATAAAATAATTACAGTTGAAGACGGGACAGTCAGAGGAGGATTCGGCAGCGCTATCCTAGAATTCATGTCTGACCACAATTACAAAGCAGAAGTAAAAATCCTCGGAATTCCGGATACCATAATCGAACAGGGTACGCTTAAAGAACTCCAACATGAAGCCGGCTTTGATGCGCAAGCCATTACTCAGGCTGTCAGAGAAATGATGAAGGAAAAAATGAAAAGCAGCTTTTTGCAATAGGACATCGCCCAATCATTCAGGGTTATATTTCTGATTTCCCATAATAAAAACTAATGATTAAATTGAAGAGTGCTGTAGCACTTTCCTTTTTCCCAATTGTTGTCTTCTTTGTCAAAGCTGACCCCAAGCATGCGAAGGATTGCAATCATATTCCTGTTGACCTGCCTGATCAGTGATGAATGTTTATCACAACAATATTCATTCGTTCATTATACTCCAAGAGATGGCCTGGTAAGTAACCATACCAAACTGATGTTCCAGGACAAAAAAGGGCTTTTGTATATCTCCACTGATGGTGGTCTGAGCATATATGATGGCATACGATTTACCAACTATACTACCGATGATGGCTTAGCAACCAACATCATTAACGATATCGTGGAGATGGGAGATGACTCAGTTTGGATTATACCAAATTCTCCAAAGCTGCACTATCTGTCAAATGGACTGATCAAGGATATCGTTACTAGCGATGGATTTTATCCGGTCATCAACAAACTCATCAGGGCCAGCGACGGTTATTATTATGCGCTCGCCGACGAAGGACTGTTCCGGTTTGAAAAAAATCGTTTTGTGAAGATTGATCTTGTCGACAGCGCTGGCAAAGACATCGGCCGTTTTTTCATAAACGCAGTAGAATTCAACGGCAAGTTGCTCATTGTTACTGATCCCAATATTCATCCTTTGTCAGGACCCGGGCGACTGATCGTGTACGATTTCAAAAGTAGAAAAGCTGTCGCGGGCCAATCCCAGCTAGTTCGTTCCATCGTGGTTTCGCCGAAAGGAGATATCCTCCTCGCGACAAAAGAAGGGATTAAAAAAGTAGATGTGGCCTTCCTAAACCAGAATAAAATTCGCTTTAGTGTTTTGCCACCTGTCTATTCGACCACCGAAAATGTGCTCGCCGACTATTTGTATTTTGATCATCAGAAAAACTTCTGGTTAAATTCACCAACAGGATTTATCAAAATAGATCCGTACGGGTTGTCAAAAACATTTTCTGTCAAAAACGGGCTCCCCGTGAACAACTATATTTCTGTTTTTGAGGACAAAGAAAATATTTTATGGTTTGCCGACGGACAAGCTGGCATCAGTAAAATGGTCAACACTCAATTTGAATTGAATACTGAACTGAAACCGGGGTTTAATGCTAATGATGTTTATGCCGACGGGAGAACAGACAGTGTGTGGTTTCTGGATATCGCTCATAGCAAATTACTATTGCTATCAGAAAAGGAGTCAAAGGAATTTGAATTTTTGCCCGGTGTATCCCACACCAATTTCCGTCTCATTGCAGCCAGGGGAAATAAAGTTTACCTGGCTGACCTCTTCAAAGTATTTGAATGCAGTTTTATTGATGGGAATAAGATTCGGCTCAAGGAAATGTATTCAGACGATATGAATCATGCTGTTACTTCGGGAATCACCCGAATAATGCCCGACAAATATGGCAATCTTATTCTTTCTTCCGACAGCATAACCGTGTTGCAACAGAACGGGAAGCTGATTTCTTATCCGCTTGGATATTATGCAGATAATTTTGCTCTCACAGCCGACGACAGAATTTGGGTAATTACGCGGTCCAACAGGTTATTTTTATTTCGTATTCATCCTGATGATCAGGATCATTACCTGGAACTTCTGCACCTGTATTTCGCAGAATTGCCTTATAAAAATCCCCGGTCAATTTGTGTTGATAAAAAAGGAAATGTATGGATAGGAACCAGGGATCGTGGACTCTTTTGCTTGTTTTTTAATGGACAAACCATCCTTTCGTGGAAACAGGTTACGACAAAAGATGGTCTGTCTGACAATTTTATTTCTTTTCTCCATTGCGATGGGGATGATAATATCTGGGCCTGTTCGCCGGGAGGTTTGGATAAAATACAATTGACGAACAATGGTTTTTTTATTGAGCGCGTTACTGGTAGTAGTGGTCTTTATCAAAGCATTTCAAGAGTGCAGTCCAACAAAAACAATGAACATTGGGCAATATCCGGAGCAGGTGTAATCAAAACAACAGACCATACGCTCCCAAATAATTTTCAACCGAAAATTATTTTCAGAGAAATATTCGAAGGAAAAAATAGGCTGAATATCAAATCAGCTACACCTTCACTTTTCTACAATCAAAATAATCTAAGTTTTTCTGTGGCTGCTCCGAGTTTTATAGATGAAAGCCAGATTCGTTTCAGTTATCTGCTGAATGGAAGCAGTAACAAAGCATGGAGCGATACGACATCTCAGGCACTGATCAATTTTGTAAATCTTTCGCCAGGGGAATATACACTCCGTGTAAAAGCCATTTTCATGAATAACCTTTATCCTAGCCCCGAAACCGCTTACGCTTTTATTATCCATCCACCCTGGTGGCAGACCGCATGGTTTCGAATTGGGTTGGCTTTGTTATTTGTGGTCATTGTGTGGTTAACTGTTCGTAGTTATTATCAGAGAAAATTATATCAACAACAGGTCTTATTGGAAAAACAACAGGCTGTTGATAAAGAAAGAACCAGAATCGCTGCCGATATGCATGATGATCTCGGCTCGGGCTTATCTACGATTCGCTTCCTGGGTGAAAAAGTAAAACGAAATGTGTTCAGCGAAATAACGAGGGATGATATTGAAAAAATGCAGCTCACTTCCATCGAACTCATCGACAAGATGAACGAGATCATCTGGACCATGAATGAAAAAAATGATTCGCTTGAAAACCTGGTTTATTATACAAGAACCTATGCCCTGGAATATTGTGCTGAAAATAATATCAATTGTACCATCCATTTGCCGGAAAATATTCCTGTCATCCCCGTAAGTGGAGAAACAAGAAGAAATATTTTTTTAACAGTCAAAGAAAGTCTTCACAATATTGTCAAGCATGCCGAAGCTAAAAATGTGGAAATTACTGTCGGGGTTTCAAAAAGCCTGGATATAACGATCAGGGACGATGGAAAAGGATTTGACAAGGACGATGATACTGAAGAAGGCAATGGCTTACGCAATATGCAGAAAAGAATCGAATCGATTGGAGGAGAAATAACCATTAAAAATGAAATGGGTGTAACAGTTGCATTGAGAACTCCGCTTGGCTGAATTCAATAGGCAATTGACAATAGACAATAGGCAATAAGCAAATTTCGAATGGGAAGATCTTAAACATTGCCCTTGTCTGTTGCCTATTGCTTATTGTCTATAACTTTCATCCTATTGTCGCCTCCTGATTGTGTTACTAAATTTATCATATGATCCCCATTAAAGTTTGCATTGTTGAAGACCTGAAAGTGGTGCGTGAGGGAATATCGAGCCTGCTTGCCTTGGACGAACGATTTGAAATGCTGAAAGCATTCTCAGATGCTGAAAGTGCTGCCAGGGAATTGCCTGCCTGGCAGCCGGACATTGTGATCATGGACATCAACCTTCCGGGAATGAATGGCATTGAGTGCATAAAAAAAGTGAAACCCATTTGTCCACATACCCAATTCATGATGTTCACCATCTATGAAAATGATGAAAAAGTTTTCGATGCGCTGGAAGCCGGTGCAAGCGGGTATCTGTTAAAGAAAACGCCTCTCTCAAAAATTGTTGAATCACTGGTTGAACTTCATGAAGGCGGTGCACCCATGAGCATGCAGATCGCACGCAAGGTCATCGAAAAAATGCAGGGTGACAAAACAAAAGAAGATATCAGTGTTCTTACTTCACGTGAAAAGGAAGTTTTGGAATGCCTTGCAAAAGGCTGGCTATATAAAGAAATCGCAAATAAACTAAACATAACCATTGGAACCGTCCGGCAGCACATTCATAATATTTATGACAAGCTTCATGTACAAAACAGGACGGAGGCGCTGAACAAGTTGCTCAAGAAATAAAAAAAAATTCACTACCGGTTTGAACCTCCGGGTTCAAATGAAGGGATATTTTATGCCTGCCCGTATCTCATGAATCCGTTGTTACGACTAACTCAATCACCATATAAACACAACATGAAAAACATCTTTCTTTTTTTATTTTTTTCAGCCTGTTTGTCGTCGATTCGGTCGGCAGGCCAGCAACCTCCAAAAGAAGATGCCCAAGCTATACTGGCCAGGGCACAGAAGATGCTGGACTCTGTGGCAAAAGCCAGGGGAATAAAAAGTCCTGATTTAAAAAGCATGACTGCTAACATGCCTAGTACGATGGGAACAAGTTTATCCAAACCCGACAGCCTTAAGTATTCCATTCCACCGAGAAACGAAGGAGCACTTGCAGCCATTCCCCAAAAAACGTTATCGAAAGATGATTTAAAAAATTTTATCACAGGAGTCGATAAAAGATTGACTGACATTCTCAAAAACGCAGGTGCTCAACTCCCCAATGTAGAATCATACGATGCAGGCACTTTATGCCAGGGAGCGATTATGAATCTCTTGCAAGGTGGTGGTGACGAAACCGCATGGCTGGCCATAAAAGCTATAGAAAAGGCTCCCGGAAATATTCTCGTCTTAAATAACTGCGGAGCCGTTTTAAATGGTTGCGGTTTTCAGCCCGTTGCTGTCCCTGTATTGCAAATAGCGCTGGACAAATCACCCAACAATAGCACCATTCAAAATAATTTGGGGCAGGCCTATATTGCATTGGGTGACGTACAAAAAGCGATGCTATATCTTCAGCAGTGTATCACAAAATCACCCCAAAATCCTCACGCCAATTTTTCGCTGGCTTGTATTTACAATTCAAGAGGAGACAAGGCCTCTGCATTAAAGTATGTTGAAAACTCTTTGCGCGGATCTTTCTCCGATGGCGCCTGGCATCTCCTTTACAAATTGAAAAAGGATCCAAAACTGATGGACTATATGAAAGATCGCTACCAGCAGCCAGTATATTTTGATGAAGACAAATATCACCTGCCGATGCAGTGTGAAAAAGTAGCCGACATTGGTGACAAGCAGGGTGAATATAAAAAATATCACACGATGGTTGAATCTGCCAAAAGACAAATGATGCAGATAGCAAATGAAGAAATGGAACTTGGAAAAAAATCAATGCAGGAAAATATACAGAACTCAAGACAAAGCAATATTGCCAATGCGCCTTTTGCAGAATTGGGAAGCGCCATGCTGCTGGATATCTCGAACAAGATGACAGAAGATGGGGGCCCTGAGATTGGTAAAAGACAAAAGGAATATAGGGACTCAATAAAAAGTCTGAATGACGAATACCTGAAGAAAAGAAACAATGCGCATTCCTGTCAGGAAGAAACAGGCCTGGCAAATCAATACATGGAGAAGATGGCTTTTGTCACGACGGAATACCAGAAAGCTTATCTGAGAATCTATAAAGATTATTATACTGATAATATTTTCTGGGGATTTTTTGCATATCCCGATGAACATATTAAGAAAGGCTTTTTTTGCAAATATGCGGCGAGCCTACTGGCTGTATTATCCCAACTTGCGGAAACCCATTTTTTAACCACCTGCGAAGCGCCTCCTGAAGTAGAAAAAGACACTGATAAAGTAGAAATACCTCGGCCTGATTGCCCAATCAATGTCGACCTGAATGTGATTGTTGGAAGCCTGCATCTTGATTGTGAAAAAATAAAATTCAGCACAAAAAGAGAATTTGGTGAAATAGGATTGCTCTTGGATGTAGAACATACATTCAATAAACACAGAACCACTATTGTAGTCGGCGCCGGGGTGGATGTGACTTTTGAAAAATCAGTAGGTAATCTCAAGGGAGAAGCGAGTGCAGCAGGAAAAATGCAATACTTCCTGACATTCGACGGAACCAGGCCTGCAGACATGGGCATGATCTGGAAAGGGGGAGTTTCATATAAGGAACAAATAACGAATGATTACGGTTTCAAAAACATTACTACGACAGATGCAGACTATACGATGACGACTACGTTAAGTGTGGTCAACGGATATGGTTTCGAAGGGGGAATTTATAAGCAGATAGATAAGGTCATGGGTATTCCTCCTGAGAAACAGATGAACCAGAATGTAAAAATCTACAAATAAAGAAAATCATGCGTAAAATATTTTTATTGATTTTATTCTTTTCTTCTGTGAATTGCATACTCGCCCAGGAAGCCTGCAATGATGCGCTTATCCTCCAGGTCAAAGGCAGTTGGAAAAAAGACCCTGATGCAAACATGAATGCCGGTAAAAATATAACTGTTATCAATAATCGAATTGACAATATCAGCGAGCTTTTTAAAACAGCATACCCGGATCCAAGAGGAATTGAAGCGAAATGGTACCGAAGCATGGGAGCCTACCAAATCAACAAGAAAATAACTGCTTACAGCTTTCAATCATTGTATTTACCCTGGTATTGCAACCAACACCTGAAAAAAATGATGAAAAGTGACGAAACCGGAACCTGGGTCATTGTATCTGTCAACAGTTTCGGCGATTTCTTAACTGACCAATACGATATGCTTCAAATACATGTTCATGAAAATCCTGTATACCTGTTGCCCAAACAAAATGGTGAATGGAAGGGTTATCCACTGTATCAAACACGTGCGTGGCGGGAAAGAAATTATTGCATTATTATTATGCATGAAGGGCAATTGCCCTGGAAAGCCATCACCCAGGAACAATACCTGAAAGCTATCCGGGCACAATGGGAAGAACAAAAAACCAAATTATCCGCCGGTTATGCCATCAATGAAGACAATCTAAAAAAATCAATTGCCGATAATGAAAAGAATCCCAACCTAAAAGAGGCAGACAAAGAAAAAATAAATGCATCCCTGCAGAAGCAATTGGAGGAAATTCAAAAAGAAGAAAAGGAAAATGCACCGAAAATGAACAAAGGTATGGATGACAAAATCGCTGTAATTGATAATTATTTAAGTAAAACAAACTCTTCGACTCTCCAGGGGCCGGCAATCATGGATCGAAATACGGCCGGAGATTTTAGAGGAACATTTTCTACGGATGCAACAAAAGGAATTACACTTGTAACAGTTAACCCGGATTACTTCGATAACAAATTGCCTGACTATACGCCGCAACTAATGGTTCTGCTCTGGCGTTGGGACAATAATGCGCCATCGATGGATTTTAAAAAACAATTCGAAGAAAATTTCCCCGTTGAAAAATTAAGAGCCATGCTCGATAAATAAAACCTTCAAATGAAATTAGTCATCTTCCTCATTGCAACAATTCTTTCCATGACAGATATATGCGCACAAAAAGAAAAATTTGATATCGCTAGTTTCATTCCTCCAAAAGGATGGCAGCGCTTGGACTCGAATGGAATGGTCCTTTTTCAAAATATCAGAACGAATAATGGGTCAACCCGTTTCTGCCAGATTTTTTTATTTCCGAGCCTGGCAAGCACCGGAGATCCTGCGAAAGATTTCGCTTCTGAATGGAATCGCATAGTCGTGAGAGCAACACACACTCAACAAAACCTGACCACCGAAACTCAAAAAACTCCCGATGGTTGGATTGAAACAACCGGTTATGCCAATGTTCAGCAACAGGGAATTACTTATACCTGTATGCTTGTTTCTATTTCGGGATTTGGTAAAGTCATGAGTGTAATGGTGAACGTAGCGGGCCAGGAATTTATGGGAGAAGTGCAGCTTTTTTTTAATAATATGGATATGCGCGCTCCTGTCGTTTTGGGGGATTTGAATTCTAATCAAAAGCCCCCAGATGCGAGCACAGGAAGTCTTTCTGATTATGTATACACAGCGCCGCCCGGTTGGAGTATAAAACAATACTCGGATGGTATTGTAATTTCTGCGCCGGATCATGGGAACGAAAGATGTTTACTATCGTTATGGCCTATGCGAAATGCAGGAAGCGATCTATGGACGGATGCAAACAATATTTTCGCTGAGGTATTTAAAGGTTACCAGCCAAAAAATAATGGCTTAACACCCAACTCTATTATTAAAGGAATTTCGCCACAGGGCTGGGAATATGTCATCATCAAAAAATCAATTGGCATCAATGGATACGCGACAGTATTTGGTTTTTTGTTTGTAGCCAGACTCGGAAATCAACTGGCTCCAATCTCCGGAATATCCAAAGATCCGATGGTGAGTGCGTGTTTCGGGTTATTGCAAACAGATGTATGGCCGAAATTTTTTTACAGTCTTCAATTCAGGAACTGGAAAAATTCCGCACCCGGCATTTCAAAGCAAATCATTGGTGACTGGATTGGCGGTGGAGCTACAGCTGCAGGCAAATTCAGTTTCGCTCCCAATGGAAGATATGCCAACGCGGAGGCCTCACAACAATATCATTCGATGTCCGATGGTGAAGTGCTTGCTACCACACAGGGATTTTTTGGAGATGGAGCTTATACACTCAAAGGAAACCAGATAACGCTGATCAAAGACAGAGACAAAAATAATCCTGAACATGGTTATATCAGGGTTGAAGAAGAAAGCATTGACAATGGCATAAACTGGACTGAAAAATTATTCCTGCTCAGAACATCTTCAGTTGATGGTAAGGAATACGAAGTAAGTTTAAGAAGAATGAAATAATATACCATATCAAAAAATTCTTCATCATCTAAAGCAGAGCAACTCATCTTCTATAACCTTCATTCTATTGCTAAGGGTTTTTGTGGATAGTAGTTTTGAAAAAACCTTAGCGTATGTATGTACGACTCTTCCCCTATCGGTTTTCCCTCTTTACAGTCATTCTGTTTTTAATAAGCGGATGTATAAAAAATAATATCACAGGCACAAATTCAGGCACTCCGCCTCAACAACCACAAGCCACATCAGTTGGAACAACAACCGGTGATCAGGTTAGCCAGGTAATAGGACCAGGTGGTGGCTCGATTGCTTCCAGCGACAATAGTGTTGAACTGGTAATTCCGGCCGGCGCATTGAGTTCTAGTACAACAATTACAATGCAACCCATTACCAATAATTGTCCGGGTGGACTCACTACAGGATTCAGGTTTGGCCCCGATGGCTTGCACTTCAATCAGCCTGCCACAATGAAAATACATTACACCGCTGACATCCTTGGCAGCGCGTTCTCTGATTTCATGGGTATAGCATATCAGGATTCAAGCGGATATTGGCACAGAATAAAAGAATTGACAAATGACACCGTGAACAAAGTACTCACTGCAACCATTAAACATTTTACTGACTATGCGCCATTTTCTTTGCTCATAATACATCCTCCTGCTGCCACGTTAAGACCAACCCAAACACTGAATTTGCAGGTACAGGTCGCCGAATCAGATGATGATGATCTCCCTCCATTGTCCGGGCCCGATGGTCCTCCGGATGTCACTGCTGATCCTTACATCATTGTTTACAAAGACGGGAAATGCAACTGGGAGATCAATGGTGGTCAGCAAAGCGCAAGCGCCGGCCAGTTTATTACAGATAACGGAACACTTAATATCACTTATCAGGCGCCTGACCAGGTACCGCAAACCGGCAATCCGGTAGCTGTGTCAGCAACAATTGATATGGGAGGAATGAAGTTGGACGGAAAAAAATACAATAAAACAATCCTTGTTTCTAATATCACCATCTCCGACAAATTGGTTTACCAGGTAGATCTTAAAATGGATGATGACGGGACTGGCGAATCGCCGAGTGGAACATTAAATGTCGAGTACAGAGATGAAGTCACATTTAAATTGACAATGGTTTATGCCGTCAATCAGGGTGTCGATACAGCTATTTTTTCAGATATCCAAAACCAGGCGCCGACGATCGATCCATCATATTACCAGGACAAGAGTGGTTGTTCATCCTGCTCGGTAACTTATACCTGGCAATCGGATCCCAACGGCATGATAAATATTGATGGCGGGCATGGTATTGGAACTTCAGGACCCCAGGGTGAAAACATATCGCTCACTTTTAGTGGTAACGGAACATCCCCCAAATGGCAAACTGTAATTTGCGGCGATTTTGGCTGTGCAACCTCCTATTCAGGAGGAACTTCTTCCGGTAACTTTCCTTATGGCATGGAGTTTACAGATACAAAAGAACAGCAGAGCGTAGTACTTACTTCAAATCCTGTCAGCGGCCTTCCTGTAATAACAGCGGCAATAACACCACAACATTAATACAAAGCTTTCCCCAAATCCATTCTAAAATAAAATCGTTATGAAAAAAATATTCCTCTTCTTATTGATCTCAACACCGCTGTTTGTATTCAGCCAGAAGGACAGCGTAACCACTGCAAAACAAAACCCCAACGCGAAAACCACTTATTTCGGAGTCAAGGCCGGGCTTAATTTCTCCAATGTCACCAATGCCTCTTCTATCAGCGCCAGCAATCAGACAGGCTGGCACGCGGGAATCCTCGCTAATCTCGGAGGCAAACTAATCTGTTTCCGGTTGGAAGTATTGTATTCCCAACAGGGATATGGTTATTCCACCGATTCCTCTTCAGGAGCATTCACACATCAGTATATTTCGATGTCGCAATTGATCGGCATCAACATCACTCACTTTGTACAGTTGCAATTCGGCGGACAAACGGGATACCTGCTTAATGCAAAAGCGACGAACAAGACCTCTACAGGAAATGCAACTGCGGATAATATCCTGAGTTATTATAATCGTTTTGATTATGGCTATGGTGGAGGGATTGAAATCCATCCGATCGCGGGCCTGCTGATCGGAGCCAGGTATAATATCAGTTTGTCCAATTTGTATAATAATACATTTTCCACTTCATCAGGCGGATCCTATAGCACTTCTACACCCAGCATCGATTTCAAAAATAACGTGGTCCAGATTTTTGCGGGTTGGAAATTTTGATGTGCAAGATATTTGTACCCCCATTAACCGTACCTTATCCTTTGTGCGAATGCTGAATGTATTTGTGCGTTCAGCATTTCGCGTTTAGCCTCCTGATAACTTTCGTTCTATTTCTGCTTTACCAGCCTTCCGGTTTTCATTTTGCTTTAAAAAATAGTAAATTCAGAAAAATTTTTGGAAGCGCTTGTGAAAAAGAATCTCTTCGCCTGGATTCTGCTTTTCCTATTGGCATCATCTTTCCATGATGCGATTGCACAGCAATACCCGCTTTTTTATTATACGCCCAACGAAGGGCTGATCAACAGCCGCGTCAGGAATATCAAGCAGGACAGCCGGGGAAGAATTTACTTTATTACGTACGGCGGACTGAGCGTGTATGACGGAACGCGCTTTACCAATTATGGACAGCAGGAAGGACTGGCCAACGAACTGATCAACGATGTGGTTGAAGTAGCGCCGGATTCATTGCTGGTTGCCACAAATACACAAAAATTAAATACGCTGGTGAACGGAAGAATCGGTGTCTATGAGACAGCCGATCATTTTTGTCCGCTCATTAACCGGATGGTTAAAAGCAACGATGGCCCTTGGTATGCTGCTTCCGACAATGGTTTTTTTGTTTTGGATCAACACAAATTCTCTCGGCTCCCCTTTATTGACTCAACGGGGAATGATATCGGCGTTGATCTCGACAATTTCATCGAATACAAAAATTTCTTCCTGGTCTCGCCCTGGAGAACCGATCTGAAACAGAAACTAATCCTTTACAACAAACAAACCCGTAAAATCACTTATGTGTATTCGGGTGAACAGGTTATCTCCATGATCCGGGATTCCCGTGGCAGGATCTGGGTCAGCCAGCCTGATGGAATCGGGTTGATCGACACGGTACAACTTGAAGCGGGAAAAATCAGTATCGTTGATCCGCCGGAAAAATATGCAGCATTTAAAAAAACAAAAAGCGTTTCTGTTTTCTTCGATTCAAAAAACAGTCTCTGGCTCTACAATGCAAGTATCGTCGAGAAAATCTCAGCCGATGCTGAAACGGAAGTAATTGCTACAGGGAAATCCCTGAAGGCAGGATACCTGCTCAATCTCTTTGAGGACCGTGAGGGAATTATCTGGATGGCATCGGACGGAAACGGAGCAATCAAGCTCAACAGCACCGGCCTGCAGTTTATCACTGAACTGGCTTCGGCACCCCTGTTTGCTTCGGCCATCCGCCTGGAAGCCGACACCACCTGGCTTTTCAATGCGACAAACAACGCAGTGTACCGTATTTTTAAAGAACAGTTGAAATTTTTCCGCGTGGCGGAAAAAATGGTAAGGCCCGGCAATATTTATATTATCGGGGATAAAATTTTTCTTAGCGACCAGAAAAAACTGATCTGCATTAGCGGCAAAAATGATCCTAACGCATATCAACATGCGAAAATTGTAGTGGAAGTTCGCGGGGAGAATCAATCCTTTGGCGATGGCCTGGTGGATCAGTATGGTTCCATCATCCAGATCCTGGATAGCGCCTATAATTATTTTTTAGCGGTGATCCGGAACAACCGCCTGATCGCCAGGCTGCCAATTGCAGGCCCTCCGGATCACGTCGTGACAGATAAATCGGGAAAATTATGGTTGGTGACGCGCAACAGTCACCTGATGGTTTTTTCGATTCATCCTGATCAGCCCTCCCGTTATCTTGAATTGGAAAGAGACCTTGGCACAGAATTTCCACTTTCCAATCCGAGATCAATCTGCATCGATACAAGCAACAATGTTTGGATCGGAACACGCTTTAACGGGGTGATGAAACTTCAGGTTGAAGGACAAAAAATACATTCGGTTACCCGGTTCTCCACAAAAGAGGGACTTACCGATAATTTTGTTTATGTGCTGCATTGTGATGAGGAAAATAATATTTGGGCAGGTACGCAAACAGGGATCGATAAAATATTTTTTAAGAACGGACATTATGTGATCAGTAACCTGAGCAGGAGTAATAATTTTTTTCAGACGATCAGCAAAATAGTTTCAGGCAGAGATCAGACCACCTGGGTAATGACATCTGAAGGCACAATGTTCAAAATCAGATCCGCTGAATCAAGGCTGCCATCTGCTCCGCCCGTGCTCATTAGCCTATTGAATGTAAATGGCAATGCCATTAATCAACCCCTCAATCAGTTTTCCCACGCCGAAAACAATTTATTGTTCAATGTCGCCGCTCCTTCATTCACGGATGAGAAAGCTGTGCGTTACAGTTACCTGCTTAGTGGTAGTAGCAATAACAAATGGAGTGATCCGTCATCCAATGCCAGTCTGAATTTTATTAATCTGGGGCCTGGAAAATATACCTTGTTTGTCAAAGCCCGGTTTCCGGATGCTATGTATGAACCTCAGCAAAACAGTTTCTCTTTTATCATTAATCCGCCCTGGTGGCAAACCTGGTGGTTCCGGACGTGCATGACCGTTATACTCGCAGTCATCGTCATAGTTGTAATCAGAACGTATGTGAAAAGAAAACTGGTTAAACAACAGGCCATCCTCGAAAAACAACAGGCCATTCAAAAAGAGAGGACAAGAATTGCCACGGATATGCATGATGATCTGGGTGCAGGGCTTTCTTCCATCCGTTTCCTGTCGGAAAAGGTCAGACGAAATACATTTAGTGATATCACAAAAAATGATATTGATAAAATATTGGGCTCTTCCGAAGACCTGATCGACAAGATGAATGAAATCGTTTGGGCCATGAATGAAAAGAATGATACGCTGGCCGATCTGCTGACTTATATCCGTTCCTACGCTAAAGAATATTGCGAGGAAAATGAAGTCAGGTGTGAAATCAAATTACCTGAAAACGTTCCCCATGTTTTTGTGAGCGGCGAGATAAGAAGAAATATTTTTCTCACCATCAAAGAAAGCCTCCACAACATTATTAAACATGCTGCAGCTTCTAAAACAGAAATCGAATTTCATCTTAACTCCGGTCTCTCTGCCATAATCAGGGATAACGGCAAAGGTTTCGACATAAGCAAAATAAAAAAGGAAACAGAAGGAAATGGATTAAAAAATATGCGGAAAAGAATTGAATCCATCGGTGGTCATTTTGAAATATCCAACGGTCACGGTACTGTAATTGAAATCACGGTTCCGCTCTCATTATAACTTTAGTTATATTGTCATCTTTTCGTGGTAGCGTAAATTTATGCAATGCAACCGATCAAAGTTTGTCTGGTAGAAGATGCTAAAGAAATACGTGAAGGCATGATCAGCCTGCTGACTTTGGATCAGCGTTTTGAAGTGCTTGCAGCGTATACGGATGCTGAAGCAGCAGCAGAACATTTGCCTGACTGGAATGCAGACATTGTGGTCATGGATATCAATCTGCCGGGAATGAGCGGCATTGAATGCATCAAAAAAGTAAAACGACAATGTCCCCATTCACAATTCATCATGTTCACGATTTATGAAGATGACGAAAAAGTGTTTGATGCGCTGGAAGCCGGAGCCAATGGCTATCTCCTGAAGAAAACGCCCCTTGCGAAAATCACCGATTCCCTGGTAGAGCTTTACGAAGGAGGAGCGCCGATGAGCACACAGATCGCGAGGAAAGTGATTGAAAAAATGCACATCGAGAATTTGGAAGACGACAAAAATATTTTATCTCCCCGCGAAAATGAAATCATTCAACTGCTTGCCAAAGGATTACTCTACAAAGAAATTTCGGAACAGCTTAATATCACCACAGGAACGGTTCGCCAGCATATTCACCGTATCTACGAAAAGCTACACGTTCAAAACCGCACCGAAGCCATCAATAAGGCTTTCGGGAATAAATAACCAATAGTTTCACCCCAACCCTATTTCTTTCTCAAATCCGATGGTAACCTTTGTTATATTGACTCGCTTTTTTTCATCCAGTAGCTTTATCGGAAATTTTTTAAGATGAAAAAAATCATAACCATTACCATTACCTTATCCCTGATTTTATTTGTGCTCTGTTGTAAAAAAACAGACCTTCTTCCTTCGGGCAATAACAACAACAACAACAACAATAACAACAATAATAATGTAACCCCTACTGCCACTGCTACCGGCACTCCGACCGGCCCGGCAATAAGCAAGTTCATACCATCCGGTGGCGGAAGCATTGCTACTGCCGATGGGAGGGTTGAGCTCGATTTTCCGAATGGTGCATTGCCTAATGGCGATACCATTACCATTCAAAATATTACGAACAATGGGCCCAATGGCCTGGGAGACGCCTATCGCTTTTTGCCTGAAGGATTAACATTCGCTAATCCTGTGACTGTAAAATTTCATTACGCAGACAGTGATGTTAATGGCACTATTCCCCAGTTGCTTGACATAGCATACCAGGAAGCGTCAGGCATATGGAAAGTAGCAGGAACCGCTTCTCTGGATGAATCATCGAACACTGTTAGCGTAACAACAACCCATTTTACTGATTGGAATATTTTTACCAATTTACAAATCGAACCTGCTGACCCTATCAACCTTATTGGAGGAAACGAACTCAGGATAAATAAGACACAGGCATTTGAAATAAAGTACGTTGCTTCAACGAATGATGATGAGTTATCCGCTCCAAAGTCAGGTTCTACTACCTACAGCTCTGTTTCGTCTGAAATTGTAAACAATTGGTTAGTAAATAACCAGATCAACGGAAGCACAACATACGGAAAGATAGTCCCCGACAACACTATGAGTAGCGGATATGCTTCATGTACTTACACAGCCCCCGCACAAGTCCCGCCTTCCCAAAACCCAGTTACCATAAGTGTAAAGCTGCAGAATTTAGGTTATATCGATAGTCGTGTCGGTGCTTTCACTAATCTTTCATTGACCCGCTCGGTAAAAATCATAGGTAATGACTACACATATAATATTGTAATGAATTATGAAAATAACGAAGTTGATGGTGGCCTTCTAGGCTATCCATTTACAGAAACGGATAAGGCTACGTTTACTGTAGTTGTAAAAAATGGAACTGATGTATCAATTACAAATATCGATAATTCGGCTTCCAGCGTAACACCAGGTATGCAAACGGACGCTTTCAGCGGTCTCACCAGCACATTGGTCGATCCCGGTGAGCAATGGTTTGTTAGTTCAGGTTCGGGAGTAGTGTATAGTTTCCTTAATCCACCAGCTGTCAACCTTACGATTAATTTTGATGTTAGCAAAGAGAAAGAACCAACATTTAATCGCAGTGATGGCGTATCCATTGGAGGTTATCCCATTGGCCTTGCACAACAGAGTTTCTCTTTTACGTTAAATGACAGCACACAAACATATACAGGAGATATTACATGGAATGCAACTGTAACGCCTGTCAGTCATTAATTATCCGGCAGGTATTTTAGGTTTTGAAAATTAATAAAACCATTTTTAAAATCTGCTGGTTCATCAACTTTTAATTAAAAACGGGCCGTACCCTTTCTCCAAATACAATTCTTTGAAAATTTCAATTTTTCGAAAAAGCAGATGATAACTTTTGTTCTATTGTGATTCTTCATAGCAGAATCTATTTTTATCAGGGCTGAATATCCAAATGAAATCGACCAGCAAACTCTCCCGTGATCTTTTTAACTACGAATGCTAAAAAACAAAGAAGGCATGAAACGAAATTGTTTTCTCCTGCTGCTGGTTTCTTCCTGTTTTGTTATGGGGCAATCATCTCCTTCGCAGGCCGATCTAGAAAAAATTCAAAGGGAGGCGCAGCAAAAAGCAGAGGCAATAAAGAACGACCCAAAGTATAAGCAATACCTTGATAAATCCAATACATCTAGCACTGACCAACAACCGCAGATAACGCAGATGAATATTCCTGCCAACCCTTTTTCTCTTCAGAAACCGGATACGGCATTTTTATCAAAAATGAAAACACCGGAAAAAAACCTGAAGGCATTGGCATCGATTCCCGCAAAACCCATGTCGAAAGCAGATCTAAAACTCTTTCTATCAGATATAAAAAAGAAATTAGCCCCTGTCGTGCAAAGCAGCTATGGAACGAAACCACTCAACACTTCCGGCAAATCTGCCGCTTCCATTTCCGGCGAAGCGGTATTGTCATTTTATGCTGGTAAGCCCGAATATGCATTACTGTTAGGAATGGAATCCGTATCTCTCGACCCTGAAAATGAAAATGCACTCAACAATTATGCGGCCATTCTGGGTCTTTGTGGTTTTCCATATAAAGCTGTTCCCATCCTGGATTATCTCAAACAGCAGGAGCCGGATAATTCAACCGTCAATAATAACCTGGGGCAGGCCTATTTCCTGATGGGTGAGGTGGCAAAAGCTGCTGATTACCTCAGGCAGGCTGTTGCAGTAACACCTTATCATCCAAATGCAAATATGTCACTCGCTTACCTCGCTTATATTAATGGCGATCAAACTGCGGCTGTACAATACTGTGAGAACTGTTTGCGCGGTGGATTTATCAGTCACGCGTGGAATATGCTCAAATCGATCAAACCGGATGTGAAACTAATGGATTATATCAGGCATCGTTACAAGCAACCTGAAACTTTTAATGAGCATAAGTATGAATTATTGCCCCAATGCCGCACAACAGACGAAGTGCCGAAGTTGCGTGCCCTTTACCAGGATTACCATACCATGCTCATGAGGCTGCAGGCCAAATACGAAAAAATGGCCAATGAAGAAGGAAAGATCTCAGCGCAAAACATCCAAAACAATATCATGCAAAAAGTCAAAAACGGTGGCGACCCGATGCGGCCTTTCGGCTGGTTTGCGAATATTGTGCTGGGTGATATTAGTAAAACACACGCGGAAAAACTGCTTGAAATGGACAAATATGATAAGCAGTTCGAGGCGAGACTCAAGGAACTGAATGATGCATATGAAGCAAAGAAAAAGGAAGTGAATGACAAATATGGCATATCTGACGATGGAGAAGGCGCTGCCAATACGGATAATTCAGCCGCACGCTGCAATGCACTGAATGAACTCAACAATAGTTATCTGCCCGAATTTGCAGATTTGAGAGAAGCCTGGCAAAAAAAATGGATTTATGAAGAAAGAGATTATTTTAATGATGCTTCTTTCTGGTGTTATGTGGCTTCACTCGATGATCACCAATACCGGAAAGATTTTTATCAGCTGGTCAGTGAGTACCTGGGCCTGATGATAAAACTCAATCATACGCGCCTCATTGCATGCATTCACCGCAACAGTGATACAACGCACAAAAGACTAGATTCATTACAGTTCCAGGAAGGCAAATGCCCACTTGCAGCAAAAATTCCCATCGAGCAGATAAAATCGAGCATTAGCCTTAATTGTGAAAAAATAGGATTGGATGCGGAGATCGGAGAAGGGGTATCATTGGTAGCCACTCATTCTTTTGGCGGTTCCACAACACTTGCATTGGAAGCCGGCGTTCCTTTAATTCCTAAAGTGTTAAGCGGATCCATGCAATTCTATATCACTTTTGGCGGGGGAGCCCCGATGGATATCGGCGTGAAATGGGAAGCAGAGATGAAATTACCAGAGGCCCTGGGTGGTACCAATTCGGCGGGCTGGGGGCTGGGACTGAATTCCGGTGTTACTTTTACCGGAGAGGGTAAAATCCAGGCTGCATCTTCTAACTGGATTCAACAAAATGTTTTTGGATTGGATCCGCCGGCACCGCAAATCAATCCCAATGTTAAAATGTACAATTCCGGTAACAGTAGTGAAAAATAACGGCAATGTATATACTAATTTATTCAAAAAAAAACCTAATCATCGTTTTCCTATTTGCCGGTTATTCTATGATCGCGCAAAGCAGTTCCAGGCAAGCTGTATACTATCCGAATGCTGTAGTAATGGATAGCAAAAATAATTTGTATGTCAGTTGTAATTCACAGCAGCCCGACATTGTAAAAATTACACCTGATGGCCAGTCAACGGAGCTTATCTCTACAGTATTGTACCGGCACAGACCATCGCAAAAATGGGCATCCATCGATTTGTTCACTCCCGCAGGCATGGCCATTGATGAGGATGATACTATTTATATAGCAGACAAGGGAGCAGGAGATATATTGAAGGTTTCACCGGATGGGAAGGTTACCATTCTTGCAGGATATAAGGGCCACGTGATCAAAGACGGTCCGCTCTCCATTGCGTCTTTTAAAAGACCTTTTTTTATAGCGATTGACCGTAAAAAAAATATTTATGTAAGCGATGAAGGCGGTGACGAGAGAACGAACACCGAATATGGAGTAATCCGAAAAATTTCAGCCCGGGGTGAAGTGACCACACTGAAAGATCCTGCCAGCACTGAACTACATTTTGATGCAGCGGGTATGGTTTGTGATAAGGATGGAAATCTTTTTGTGTGTGACAGGACTGGCCGCTGCATAAAAAAAATTACGCCGGATGGAGATGTTTCTATATTGGGTGGACTTTGTGGAAAAAGAAAGACCGATCCCATTTATAAGGAAGGAGATATTCAGACCGCAGAGTTTATGGAGCCATGGTACATTGCCTTGGACAAAGAAGGCCGGATTTATTTTTCCGATATACGGGTGAACAGGATTATTAAATTAGCAGATAAAAAAATATCTACGGTAGCCGGTAATAGCAGGATTGACATGCAGCACAGCAATATCCAGGGATATTCTGAAGCCGGTTATGCAGATGGGCCAGCAAAGACAGCGCTCTTTAACGAACCCCTGGGAATTGTTTTCGATAAAAATGGGAACCTGCTCATTGCAGACGGGATGAACCATTGCATCCGCAAACTTTCAAATGATGGGATGGTAAGCACATATTATAAATAGAAAGGCTTTGTGCAGTTAAGGTATAATTTCCTTGTGGTTCCTTGCCATCAGGCCCGAATTTTTGCCCTTTAACTTTCGTTATATTGACTGGACTGATTATTTGTTTTAACTTTTAGAAAAAAATGAAAAACACCCTCTTCCTGGCAATTATACTTTTGGTATCATGGCAAATCAGCATGGCCCAGCACGGAACTGACAGCACAAAAAATAAAAAACCACCCACGCAACATCATTCGATCGGAATCGGCCTGAAAGCGGGACTTAACTTCGCCAATGTAACGAATGCTTCGTCCATCAATAGCAGCCATGAAACAGGTTTTCATGCAGGAATAATATATGCTCCTCAATCCAAATCCATTATCGGTTCTTCTACTGAATTACTTTTTTCGAGACAGGGTTATAACTATGACTCGGGAACCAATACCGGAACAGTAAACCTGGATTATATTATATTCCAACAGCTCATGGTCATTAACATTACCAAATTCGTCGCGATACAGCTGGGAGCCCAGTTTGCCTATCTCATCAATGCCAAGGTAGATAGCAGCAACCAATACAATACAGGCAATGCTACAGCCAACGAGATCCTGAGTTATTATAACCGGTATGACTATGGCTTTGGCGCAGGTGTGGAAGTCCATCCTGTCATGGGCCTGCTGGTTGGAGCGAGGTATAATATCAGTCTGAACAACCTGTATAAATCGCCGACTTCTTTTCCTTCAGGCGGTGTGCCTTCTTTTATTCCGAATACCAGTAGCATCAATCTGAAAAATAACCTGATCCAGATTTATGCGGGCTGGCGGTTCTGACTTATAAAACCATCAGTTATGAAACCATTAACCATTGGCCTTATCCTAATCATTTGCATTTATAACGTAAATGCACAAACGAATAATACCGCAACGGCAAAAGCACCTGATCCCCAGTTTTTAAATCACGTGTATTTTTATCATGCAGATTCCCTGGCCTCATTGGAACAAATTGAGGCACGCTACAAATCAAAACCAAAAGGATTTGGAGGCAATGAGACCGGGTTTGAGATGAATGGAGAAAAATCCCCCGTCCGTATCAAGGCGGGGGATACTATCCGTTTCGCCGTGAAGATGAACGGAATGATGAGTGATCCGACAACAATGATCAAGCTATATCATTTCGACTCCAGAAAAGGAAACCGGGAGGCCATTATGAATAGCCAGTCATCCATGTACAGCAAGGCGAAAGAACCTGAGAACACTATTGCTTTCAATGTTCAAAAATCCGGAAACGATGTTTTTATTATCATGCCGGCATCTGCACTCGGCACAGGCGAATATGGTTTCCTGAATATGATGCTGATGAATGGCGGCGGGATGAAGATGAGTTATACTGTATTTGCTTTCGGTGTTGATCCCTGAATCCTTTCTACCGAAGGTTTGGATGGACACGGATTTGTACGATCCGTATTAATCTGTGGAATCTGTGTACTCCTTTTTTTCCAAATCCGGGAGAATATCTCCCCTTTCAAAAAATACTTTTCACAGATCATTAGCGTTTTATTAGTGTAGATCTTTCTGATTTCATTAAACCCGGGGCCCATCGCAAGGTCTTACTAAGCAATGGCCTTACATAAAATCGACGTTATGAAAATGAAATTAGTTATAGGCGCTGTGATTCTGGCTCTTGTAGGCCTGGCATCCGTAGGATTTTCATAGAGAAACCTCTTGAAGATCTTACTGCGGAGAATCAAATGACGAAGTGCTTACGCTGAAAAGAAGCAATATGTCTTGCATTATCAGGATCGCAGATAAAATATATTAGAACCCGTGGAGACTTTTAACACCGACCTTGCAGGTTCAGACCTGCAAGGTTTTTTAATTTTATCAATAATCAAGCACACCCATCTTACCCGTTTCATAATCCCTGATGGCTTTCTGAATTTCTTCAAAACTATTCATCACGAAGGGGCCATAGCTGACCACTTTTTCCTTAATGGGCAGGCCGCCAAACAGGATCAGTTCTGCATCTTCTGTGGCTGAGAACACTATCTGGTCTCCATCTATATTGAAATCAACAATCTGGCCCGCCTTGATTTCTTCACCCAGGATTTTTATTTTTCCTACCATGAGGTAAATGCCGGCAGCATAAGATGGGTCGACCTGAAATATGAACAGTTTGTCTTTATTCAATTTAATATGATGATAAAACATGGCTGTATGGGTCTGTACCGGAGATTTTTTCCCGTTGAAATCCCCTATCAGCGTTTTCACCCATGCATCACCGTTATCCGTTACAGGCAATAATTCCGAATCATAATGCCGGAAGGAAGAAGCAATGAATTTTTTATTTGAAGGAAGATTAATCCAAACCTGCATCAACTGTAATCTGCCTCCTTGCTGAAGGAAACGATCGGTGGGTCCTTCCGAATGAATGATACCCGACCCTGACGTCATCCAGTTCAGATCACCAGCTCTGGCAACCTGGTCATTTCCTTTACTGTCGCGATGAAAAAATTCTCCATCCAGCAAATAGGTAACCACTTCGAAACCCGCATGCGGATGTGGAGGAATCCGGATAGAAGCACCTGGTTCGACTTCTGTCGGAACCATATAGTCAATGAAAATAAAGGGATCCACCTGTTTCAGGTTACGCGTCGGCAATGCTCTCTTCACCTTGTTTGCACCAACCCATTCTGTGCTGGAATTATCTAATTGAGCTATTGTTCTTGTGGTCATATAAACTCCTTTTTAAGACAACATCGGAACTTCGATGGCTAATATTTCCGAAGATTTATCTGCTTTTATTGAGAATCCATCTGTTTCTGAAATGCCAATCGCATCTCTTTTTCCAATCTTTTTGTTATCAATTGTGATTTCGCCATCAATAACAAAAACATACACTCCGTTCCCTTTAAATTTGGGTACGAGCGAAATTTCTTTTCCTTCTTCCAGATTAGCAAGCGCAAATCTTGCATCCTGGTTGATCCAAAGTGCGTTTTCTTTTTGGTCCGGGCTCACTACGACCTGCCATTTGTTGATTCGGTCCTTTGTGTCAAATCTTCGTTGGTCATAGCGTGGTTTAATATCCCGTTGTTTTGGAAATACCCAGATCTGTAAAAAATTCGTGGGTTCTGTTTTTGAATGATTGAATTCCGAATGCCGGATCCCGCTTCCTGCACTCATAATCTGTACATCGCCTGTGCGGATAATACCGTCGGTACCGGTGCTGTCCTTATGTGCCAGAGAACCTTTCAATGGAATGGAAACGATCTCCATATTGTCATGTGGATGTGTTCCAAAACCACCACCACCGCTGACGATATCGTCATTTAAAACCCTCAGTGCACCAAAATGAACCTTGGCCGGATCATACCAATGACCAAAACTGAAGGAATGGTGGCTGTCCAGCCATCCAAAATTGACATGCCCTCTTTCCGGGGCGGGGTAAAATATAGTTTGCATATATTTGATTTTAACGATGTTTAAACATCAATTATAATACCAATTCATCCTGGCAGGAAGATAAGCCCTGTACCAGACCTTTCGTCAGTTTCGGGAATCGTGATTCGGGTGACGGAGGCTTTAAGAAGCCTGGGATCGTAGTTAAAGGGGAACTGAGACTATATTTTCATTAGGCCTTTCTGTGTTAAACTCAAGTACAAACTGATTTTTTCCTTCGCCCACGAGGATATTCATATACCCCTGCTGAACGAGTTCCAACAAAGACAGGAAAAGGAATATAGCATGGATCCTGTTTTCACAGACATCAAGAATTTTTTCAAAGGGTAATACTTTTTCTTTCTCCACCATGGAAAGCACGTAGTCCCTGCTTTCTTCCATGGTGTAATTATATTGTATTACTGTATGGACCGGTTTGTTTTTCTCTTCCTGCATACGCTGCAGCACGCGTTCAAATGTTTTCATCAGTTTGAACAGCGTGATGGTTTGAATTTCCGTCCCCTCGGCCGATTCTTCTCCGATCTGTGACAATTCTTTTTGCAGATTGCCCCGCTTAATCAACATCATACGCTCGGCTTCCTTTTCGGCCATCCGGGCAGCAGCTTCTTTGTATCTTTTATATTCAAGCACTTTGTCGATCAGTTCCTGCCTAGGATCGATTTCGTTGCCCTGCTCATCCAGCTCTTTTCGCGGAAGTAACATCTTTGCTTTAATACGCATTAAAGTGGAAATAAAAAGAATGAATTCGCTCGACAATTCAATGTTGACGCTTTCCTGCGAATGGATATAATCGATGAAGTCCTGGATGATTTTATTAATTGGAATATTGTATATATCCAATTCATCCCTTTCTATAAAAAAAAGCAGCAGATCGAATGGCCCTTCAAACTGGGAAAGTTTGATTTGATAAGAGGCAGCGTTCACTAATAAATATTTTAATGATGAATACCTTTCAAGTTCCGGCAAATGTATGAAATCGCAAGGGAAGAAAATTCCTTATAATTTCACAGCCAATCCTATCCCCAATATCTCCTGGACCTGCAATGTCGGCCCTCCGGGAGTTCCATCGCTCTTGACCGATTTGATATCATTATCATAGATAAGATTTAGTGAGAAGGTCACAGCGAGAACACCGGTCACTTTTACCGCAAGCAGATTGGTCATGTTGATATCGATGTCCTGCGGGTTGCGAAGATAATTGGAGAACAGATCAAGACGACCAGTGTACACGGAGTTTGCTCCCACTTTGTGCATGTAATTAATCGTCGCATAGGCTCCGAATTCAAACCTTACATTTTTTCCGGAATCCACTCCAAAGGCTCCGGCGCTTGCCAGGGAATCATTTTTGACGATTACCCATCTTGCTGAAGCAGGGGAAACAAATACTGAAAAATGATCATCGGGCTTATAATTGATACCTGGCGAAAGCAATACATAGGCAGGAGAGAAAAAATCCGAAGTTAGTATTTTGGTTGTGTCGTTGGGATAGTTATATCCTTTTGCGAATTGTGACCTGAAATTGAACAAGGCGCTCACATACCAGCTTTTAGCCACTTCATACCCGTATTTTGAAAGCAGATCAATTCTGTCATCTGTTTTTCGTGTACCCAGGCTCGTTGTTTTTACCCCGCCAATAGCAAGATTAAGTGTGTTGTCCCAGGAATACTTTCCTTTTTTGTAAAAGGCATAGCCGTAAAAAGTGCTGTTTAGTGCGAGAGAAGATTTATCGCCCCCCGCGGCCCAGTTACTTAAAGCTGCCTGGTTAAAAGTCAGCGTGAACAATCCCCCTGTTTTCCAGATCTTCGGAATCGTATCGTTCGGGTCCTTTTTTATTTCCTGAGAGGCATCTTTTTTGATGTTCTGTAAATCCTTATCCTGTGCATGCAGCATTACGATAGTGAACAGCATGCAGAATCCCATGCAAAATTTTTTCATAGTCTCTGTTTGTGGTATGATAAAATGCGATGAAAAATTTTTTGAAATTATTTCTTTTTCAATTCATCGCGAATCTCGGCAAGCAGTTTTTCTGTAGCCGTTGGCTCAACTGCCGGGGGAACTTTTTTCTTTTCTATCGCTTTAGCAGCCTTAACAATGAGGAACAGGATGAAGGCAACAATAATAAATTTAATGATTGCGGCAAGAAATTTGCCGTATTTAACCGTACCAATAGTTAGTTTATCTAGGTCTTCCACTTTCGCTGCTCTCAGGGCGGGTGTTAACAGAAGAGGTGTAACAACATCATCAACCAATGAGGAAACGATTGCCGTAAACGCTGCACCAATAACCACCGCAACCGCAAGGTCAATTACATTTCCGCGGAGGGCAAAATCCTTAAACTCTTTGAAGATACTCATAAAATAGCAGTTTAATGTTAATGAAGATAGCACGAATTACACAAATTACACGGGCTAAATATTGGACGAATTGTTTGCATCTTATATGAATTTGGATTGAATAGAGAATGTTATTTCCAGCCTCAAAAATTGTTAATCATACGATTTCATCAATTAGTGCAATCCGCGTATTTCGTGATTAAACTGACATGATCTCTTTTTCTTTTGTGGAAAGATGTTTTTCGACCAGGGAAATATATTTATCTGTCATTTCCTGCATTTTCTTTTCAGCATCTTTGGTTGCGTCTTCACTCAGCCCCTGCTTTTGCAATTTCTTTATATGTTCAATGGCATCACGCCTGATATTCCTGACAGCGACCTTCGAATGTTCTCCTTCAGCATTGGCTCTTTTTACATATTCCTTTCTCCTTTCTTCCGTCAGCGGAGGCATAAACAATCGGATAATATTGCCGTCGTTTTGAGGAGTGACACCCAGGTTGGCCGCGATGATTGCTCTTTCAATCGGCTGCAGCATGTTTTTTTCCCAGGGTTGAATCGTCAGAGTTCGGACATCCATCACCGATATATTAGCTACCTGGTTCATCGGCGTGGGATTGCCGTAATAATCGATCGTAAGCCCATCAAGCATTTGAGGATTCGCTTTGCCGGCCCTGATTTTGATCAGTTCATTTTCAAGATGATTGATTACTTTTTGCATGGAGCCCTGTGAATCGTTGAGGGTCCGGGCTAGATCGTCTGCCATAAATAGATAATTAAGCGGGATGCAAACCTACATCAAAACAAAAATTACACAAAAAAAATGATTTTGTGAATTTGAATCCGAAAATCATATCGGCAGATAAGCAGTAATGTATTGAAAATATTTTCGCTCGACGATACCAGATGAGAAACTCACGCGAAGCCGCGATATATTTCTTACAAAATAAAAGGAATGCTATTCAGGCCTGTTAATTCTTTTGTTCCAGGATGGGATCTTTAACAAAAGTAACCAGTTTGGATTCGTTTATCTTGCCGTTCTCGTTAGCATTTTTGGACACAATTAATTTTGGTTTGCTACGTGCATAATACGAGATCGCAATAAAACCAAAAAAGAAAACAAATACGGAAAGAATCAGCAAGGTGCATCCCAACGATCTTCCCAGATAGACCAGGGTAACCAACCCAAGGTTCATAGCCACAAGAAGCAGGGTAATGGCTTTATGTGAAAGTCCTCTGTCGAGTAAAAGATGATGAATATGGTTTCGGTCAGGACTGAAAGGAGAACGCCTTTTAAATATTCTTATGGAAAATACCCGTAACGTATCCAGCAGGGGGATCATGAGGATGGTGAAACCAATGGCTGCAGCGGATTCCAACGGCTGTGCATTTTCGGCCGGATTGCTTGAATCAATAAATTTAATGGCCAGGATTGCATTAATCACTCCGATCAACAAAGAACCCGTATCACCCATAAATATTTTTGCCGGCTGAAAATTAAAAATCAGGAAAGCCATCAGGCTACCGCAAAGTGAAAACGCAAGAATATAATATGCGGGCATATTGACACTGAAAAAATAAATCCCGAATAATGCTGATGACATTAATCCAAGACTGCCAGCAAGTCCATCTACTCCATCAATAAGATTGAAAGAATTAATAATTACAATAACTGCAAAATACGTAATCAGCAGGCTGAACATTTCCGGCAATTGGTGAATCCCCAAAAAACCATTCATATCTCTGATCTGAATTCTTCCATAATAAATAATAAGAAATGCAGCGAGTACCTGACCGATAAATTTTTTTATGGGGGAGATAACCAGGATATCATCCTTCAGTCCAAGGAAAAAAATCACCAGGGTTGCAGCAATAAAATATTGAAATTCGTAAGAAGCCCTGAAGTTAACAGTGAGCAGGCAGCCAAACACAAATCCCGCGAAAATGCCGATTCCGCCCAAAGGAGTAATTGCTGTTTGATGTATTTTACGTGCATCAGGGACATCAAACAATTTCTTCATTTCGGCAACATTAATAATCACCGGGATGGCCAGGAAAGTAATGGTAAATGAGATGGCTACAGAGAGTATAACATCAAACATTGGCCTCATTTTGTAATACAAAAATACAATTCCGATTTCTTGCGACAAATCCAGCCTAACCTTAAAAAACCTTCAATCGTATTAATCATCTTCTATCAAAAACTTCAGGCAGCAGATTGATGAGTTCTACAGAGCGAATAGGAAGGCAAATTAAAGTAAAAGTTTAATATTCGCTCGTATAAACGATAAATAAATTCCATAGCTTTGCCGCCTGTGTTAAGATAAATAGTTTTATATGCCTGATTTAAAAGCAATTGCCGCGCAAATTAGAAGGGATATTGTCCGAATGGTTCATGGAGCTAACAGTGGTCATCCGGGCGGCTCATTAGGTTGTACTGACTTTTTTACTGCCTTGTACTTCGAAGTCATGCATCACAATCCTAAGTTTACAATGGATGGTAAAAATGAAGATATTTTTTTTCTATCTAATGGTCATATTTCACCTGTCTTTTATTCAGCACTTGCCCGCTCCGGTTATTTTGATATCAAAGAGCTCGCCACCTTTCGAAAAATTAATTCCCGTTTGCAGGGTCATCCCGCTACACATGAGCATCTTCCAGGTATTCGTGTTGCCTCAGGTTCTCTGGGACAGGGCTTAAGCGTTGCTATCGGAGCTGCCCTATCAAAAAAACTCAATAACGATAAAAATATTGTGTTCTCCTTACACGGTGATGGTGAATTAGATGAAGGTCAGATTTGGGAAGCGGCCATGTTTGCCCACCATCACAAAGTAGATAACCTGATTTCAACAGTCGACTGGAACCATGCGCAAATAGATGGCCCCACCGAAAAAGTGATGGACCTGGGAAATATACGATTGAAATTTGAAGCCTTTGGATGGACCACATTGGAAATGAATGGCAACGACATCGATGAAGTGATTGCGACACTGAATAAAGCAAAAGGCCTGCTCGGAAAAGAAAAACCGGTGGCCATCATGATGCATACAATAATGGGCAAAGGAGTCGATTTTATGGAAGGTGATTATCATTGGCATGGTGTGGCTCCCAATGATGAACAACTGCAAAAAGCATTGGCGCAGTTACCTGAGACGCTCGGAGATTATTGACAATTGGCAGCTCAATTAATACTAGCTTCTCAATTCTATCGGTTGTGTCGCAGCTTTGCGCGAAGGGAACCATGAAGCAAGCAACGCTACAATAAAAATTGTCGCCAGCACAAGCAAAAAATCAGTAGGAATTAATTTCACCGGATAATAATCAATAAGAAATGAATCACCCTGCAGCGGGACCAGTTTGTATTTTACCTGCATCCAGCAAACAAGAATTGCTATAAGTATTCCAGCCACACCACCAACTAAGGCCAGGAGCATTCCTTCACTTAAAAAAATCCTTTGTACATAACGGTTGTCTGCACCCAATGCTTTCAACACCTGGATATCTTTTTGCTTTTCCAAAACAAGCATCGTCAATGCTCCAACCATATTAAAAGCCGCGACAATAAGAATAAGCGTCAAAACGCAATAGATTACCCATTTTTCCATTCGCATTACATGATACAAACTTTCATTCTGCTCATACCTGGTTTGAACAATGCAGGAAGTTCCGAACAAGTTCTGCAAGGAAGATTTGACCAGATTGGATTGCGCGGGGTTTTTCAATGCAATTTCAATTCCGGTATATTCATCAGGCTGCAGACCCAGCATTTGTTTCATGAAATCAATATTGGTGATCACATATTTGTTGTCAAAATCCTGCTGAATCAGAAAAGTACCTGTGGCAGCGATATTTTCCGTGCTTACTGAAGCCATAGGGTCAGTCGGGTTCGATAATTCTGCTTTTTTAAACAGGTAAACGGAGATAGGAAGAAGGGTACGATCCGATTCCAGCCCCAATGCATTTTCAATCCCATTTCCTAACACGGCCCCCGGATGATCTGCAGTACCAAGATCGAATTTTCCCTTTACCAGCTTTTGTGATACGCCGGTTATTTTTTTATAGTTGCTGTCGACTCCTTTCAGCACAACCGCCTGCAGCGACCCGTATTGCAAAAGGGCCTTATCTTCGACTACCAGCGAATACCCACGGATATCCCTATTCGCATTCAATTGTTGCAACTGGTTGCCGGATAATTTAATAAACCTCCCTTCCTTTGGCGATACTTTTAAATCGGTATAAAATGCAGAATAGAGGGATTGAACCAGGCCTTCCAATCCGTTAAAAACACTTAGCACAATAATAAGCGATGCAGTGCCTACAATGATGGCAGCCACACTCACCCAGGAAATCACATTGATGGCATTGGTGGATTTTTTTGCTTTGAAGTATCGCCAGGCAAAGAGAAAGTTCAACATCAGGATTAATGAGTAATGAATTTAATATTACTTCTCCGGTGAAGATTCCCGGTTTTTTATTTCTTTAAAAAGCGTTTCCATTTTATCTACATATTCCAGGCTGTCGTCAATAAAAAAACTTAACTGGGGCATTATTCGAAGTTGGCGTTTTATGGAGCTCACCAGTTCTTTTTTAATTTCCCAGGCTCGCTCTTCAATTTTTTTCATTGTTTCTTTGCTGTCTTTCACTTTGAAAAAGCTGAGGTAAATCCTTGCTTCGGCGAGATCGGGAGTCATTTTTACAGAGGCAACAGAGACCATTCCCCCATCCATCATATTCAGTCCCAGATGCCGAAAAACGGTACTCAATTCTTCTTCCAGTAATGCAGCAACCTGTTTCTGGCGTTTTCCTTCTTGCATAATCATTAACAATTTTCAATGTAAATTTACGGCTATTTAATTGAAGTTGACAGTTCACAGTTGACAGTTCACTTCAATTGATAATCGGTAATAAATGAAACGTTTTTCCATTATTCTTACCTATTTAAGTTCCCAGAAACGAAATATAATCCTCTATTTTATTTTTAATCTCCTATCTGTTCTGTTTTCACTTGTTTCCCTGGCCATGCTGGCTCCTTTCCTGCAACTTCTTTTCGGGAAAGAAAAGATGGTTGACAGGCAGCCTTCATTTTCATTTTCAGCCAATGGCCTGCTTAATTATATTAAATATGTATTGAGTTCGCTCATTCAAAACCACAATGAAGTATATGCGCTGGCTGCCATTTGCGTGATCATCATTGTAGCGGTTTTCTTCAAAAATATTTTTTTATATTTTTCTTATCGTGTCCTGGCTCCCATGCGGAACCGGGTTATGACCAGGCTGAGAGCTGACCTGTATTCAAAAATCCTTGAACTCCCGATCGGTTTTTTTACTGAGCAGCGCAAGGGAGATCTTATCAGCCGGATGAGCAATGATGCCAACGAAATCGAATGGAGTGTGATGGCCGCACTGGAGGGATTGATCAAGGATCCCATGAATATTATTCTCATTCTCGCTTCTCTCATTTTTTTAAGTCCCGCACTATCGTTGTTTCTTTTTGTTTTGCTTCCACTCACCGGTTTCATCATCGGCAGAGTGAGCAGGTCATTGAAAAAACAATCTACCATCGCGCAGGAGCAGCAGGGAATCCTGATGTCCATACTTGATGAAACATTGGGCGGACTAAGAGTGATCAAAGCATTCAATGCAGAAAAATTATTGCAAAGCAGGTTTTTCAAAACCAATAATTACCTGAATACAGTCCGGAATAAAATCATGTTTCGAAGGGATCTGGCATCACCGATGTCAGAATTTTTAGGCGTACTTGTATTGAGTTGCATTTTATGGTTTGGAGGAAGACTTGTACTTTCTCATCATACACTTGCTCCTGAAGCTTTCATTACTTATATTGCCCTATTCTCGCAAATCATCCCTCCTGCCAAGTCATTGTCGACTGCGTTCTATAATGTACAACGCGGCCGGGCCGCCATTGAGCGTATTGAAGGTATTCTAAATGTTCCTGTAACTGTGCAGGAACCTGCAAATCCGAAAACGCTCACCTGTTTTAAAGATAGTATCGAATTTAGAAATGTAAGATTTGCTTATGACGATGTAATAATTCTTGACAATATCAACCTCAAAATTGAAAAAGGGAAAACCATTGCGCTGGTGGGATCATCAGGCGCCGGAAAATCGACACTGGCTGATCTCATCCCCCGTTTTCATGACGTAACCGGCGGTGAACTATTAATCGATGGGATCAATATCAAAGAATATTCACTACACTCACTGAGAAGCCAGATGAGTATTGTGACCCAGGAACCTATATTATTCAATGACACGATTGCGAACAATATTAATCTTGGAAGTGACCAGGCAAGTCCCGAAGAAATCGAACAGGCAGCAAAAGTGGCGAATGCGCATAATTTTATAATCCAGAAAGAATCTTTGTACGAAACGAATATAGGCGACAGGGGAAGCAAACTGAGTGGTGGAGAAAGACAGAGGCTAACCATTGCGCGTGCAGTGTTGAAAAACCCGCCTATTCTTATTCTTGATGAAGCCACTTCTTCTCTCGACACGGAAAGTGAACGTCTTGTCCAGGATGCCATCGATCACATGATGCAGAACCGCACGAGTATTGTCATTGCTCACCGGCTGAGTACTATCCGCCACGCTGATGAAATTATCGTGTTACAAAAAGGAAAAATTGTTGAAAGAGGAAACCATGAACAGTTGATCGAAAACAACGGTTTTTATAAACGGTTAGTAGAAATGCAAGAGATAAAATAGTTTCACACCTGAAAAACACCGGTCCCGAATTTCGACCCAAATATTTATTTTTATTAAATAATCAACTCACATGAGAAAATTGTTAGTACGCAGCTGCATGCTCCTTTTGTTCATTGGCCTGATTGGTTTTTCCTATGCACAGAAAAAAGAACTTAGTTATGATCAGATTTTTAAATCTGCTGCATCGGATATCCTTAAGCCTTTACCTACTGTTGATGGGTGGGTGGATGATGAACATTATTTAATCGTGCAAAAAGATGAAACGGATGGAAAGATGAAAGAAATGTCTGTAGATGTAAAAACAGGCAAAGCTTCGGTTTATATAAAGCCTGAAGGAAGCGACAATACACACCAGTCCGATATCAGCAATCTACACCCGGGTGAGAAGGAAAAAAATATGACTCCTTCTCCTGATAGGAAATGGGTGGCTTTCACCAAGGATAATGATTTGTTCGCAAAAGAAGTGAGTACCGGGAAAGAAATCAGGTTTACCAATGATGGTTCGGATAATGTGTACAGCGGTTATGCGGCATGGTTATATTACGAAGAAATATTGGGAAGATCCTCCCGCTACCGTGCATTCTGGTGGAGCCCTGACAGCAAACATATTGCCTATATGCATTTCGATGAATCACAAGTGCCTGTTTTTCCCATTTATAATTCCGAGGGACAGCATGGTTCATTGGAGAAAGAGCATTACCCAAAAGCTGGCGATAAAAACCCCGTGGTGAAAATCGGCATCACCAGTGTTGATAATCCGACAACTGTGTGGAGTGATTTCAATGAAAAAGATGATCAGTATTTCGGTATGCCGGAATGGACACCAGATGGTTCTTCTTTATGGGTGCAATGGATGCCAAGAAGCCAGGACAATTTGAAAATATATGCCGTTGATCCTGCTAACGGTAGCAAGAAAGAAATATATGACGAGAAGCAAAAAACATGGGTAGATCTCGATCTCGAAAACAGGATCAATTTTGTTCCCGGAACAAAGCAGTTTATTATAAAGAGCGATAAAAGCGGGTGGATGCATTTGTATTTGTATAACATCGATGGAACACTGGTGAACCCGGTCACCCAAGGAGATTTCACCGTAACCGAATTGGTTAAGATTGATGAAAAAGAGAAGCTGGTATATTTCAGGGCACGTAAAGAAAATTCTGCCCGTTTTGATTTCTACAAAATAAATATGAACGGAAAAGGCCTGACGAGATTGAGCTTCGGCAATTATTCGCACGACGTAATAAAAATTTCTCCGAGCGGAAAATATTTTATCACAACCTATTCCAGTCTTTCTACTCCATCCAGGATGGCTCTTGTGGATAATAATGGAAAAATAATCAGAGAACTGGGCGACAGTAAAGGTTCAGCCTTCGACGACTATGAACTTTCTAAAACTGGATTGGTGTATGTAAAATCGGCCGATGGTTTATTCAATTTACCAATGACGATTACTTATCCGCATCATTTTGATCCGTCAAAAAAATATCCTGTATTGATCAGCATTTATGGAGGCCCCAATGCCGGCACAGTATATGACCGATGGAGCAGGAATTTTTTGAACACCCAGTGGTGGTCGAAGGAAGGACTGATTCAGGTATCGATGGACAACCGCAGCAGCGGGCATTTCGGTAAAGCCGGCATGAATTATATCTACAGGCAGTTAGGGAAATATGAAATTGAAGATTATATGGATTGTGGTCGATGGCTGCGCTCGCAACCTTTTGTTGATTCTTCCAAAATATGCATTACAGGTGGCAGCTTTGGCGGGTATATTACCTGCATGGCGCTGACTTATGGAGCAGATGTATTCAATTATGGTCTTGCCAATTTTTCGGTTACTGATTGGAGTTTGTATGATACGCATTATACCGAAAGATATATGGATATGCCACAGGAAAATCCGGACGGATACAAAATTACTTCCCCCCAAACCTATGTAAACAAATATCGCGGGTTGATCCGCATTGTCCATGGGAATATGGATGACAATGTACACATGCAAAACAGTATCCAGCTAATCAATAAGCTGGAGGATCTGGACAAAAACTTCGAATTCATGATTTATCCCGGTGGCCGGCATGGATGGGGTGGGCCAAAAGCAGTTCAGTTGCGCAATGAAAGCAATAAATTTATCTACGATAATTTGCTCAACAAGTCCATGCCAGATCAGTTTTGGAAATGATAATGAGTGAACAGGCAGGCGGCCGCGAAAAATTGAATTGGCCCCCTGTTTTCATTATTTATTTAAAATTTCCTGATCAGGTAAACACCAGCGATTAATAATATTGCGCCGGCAATTCTACCTAAAGAAATTTCTTTTATTGCAACCCCGAACCATCCGAAGTGATCAAGCAATAAGGCGATCCCCATTTGCCCGGCAAGCACCAGGCTGAAAGATAAAGCAGCTCCCAAACGTGGAAGCAAAACGACAATTCCGGCAACAAAAAATGCCCCCAGTAATCCGCCGATCCATAACCACCAGGGAGACTGTCGGAAGGGAATCTGTCCGACATGAATCTCACGAGCGATGAGCAGATAAGAGAGCAAAGCAAGGGTTCCCACCGCAAAAGAAACGAACGCGGCGACTACCGGGCTACTAACGGTCCTGGCTAACCGCGTATTAATGGCGGCCTGCACTGGAAGAATGGCGCCCAGGGCAAGTGCCATAATAATGAAAAAAAATCGGGATTGCATATTGATGTTCGGTTTAAGATGTGGATTGTTTATCCGGAATCATTCATTCACGAAAAAAACAAAAAGGATTGCTGTCAGAGCAATCCTTTACGAATATACAATAGAATGAAATTTTATTTATTCATTGTCTGTTTGGCTTCAATGCTCAATGTAGCGTGAGGCACTGCTTTTAATCTGGCCTTGTCGATGAGTTTTCCGGTGACGCGACAGATACCATAGGTTTTGTTTTCAATACGCATCAACGCTTTTTCAAGATGATCGATGAATGTGATCTGGCGGCTAGCCATCTGGCTAAGCTGCTCACGTTCCATGCTCATGCTGCCATCTTCCATGGTCATATAGCGGTTGTCAGTGTCATCTCCACCCATTTCATCCTTTCTCGTAATCAAACCCTGGAGGTAAGACAATTCTTTTTTTGCTGCATCCAATTTTTTCATGATCAGATCCCTGAATTCTGCAAGTTCAGCATCACTATATCTCATGGTTGGTCCGGTTTGTTCTTGTTGTAAGGTGTCTAAAACTGATTTAGTAAATTCTGGTTCATATTTACGAACCGTTTTTGTCCTGATTTCTGGTATAACAACCTTGCCTGGTTTCACATGTTGGGCGGTCTTTTTAATTTCCTGTTTGTGCAATTGCGGACCAATGGTCTTCACATCATGCTTTTGTTCTGGCTTTTTTGTTTCAGTCTTTGAAATCAAATGTTTAACAACGCCCGTGCCGGATTTTACCACCGCGTGCTGTTTTTTAGTTGTTTCTTTTACAATAGGCTTTTTAGCGTGAACAGGTTTTTTGGCTGCCTGTCTGGCTATCTTTTTAGGCATGGCTTTTTTAGCGGACTTTATAGCCACTTTTTTGACCCCAGCTTTTTTTGCTGCAGGTTTTACCGCTTTTTTAGGAGCAGCCTTTTTAGCGGGTTTCGCCGCTTTCTTCTTGGTTGCCATACTGTTAGACTTTTTTTGTGACAAAGACTTTTAAGGGAACATCATTTACTTCAATTTCAGTGCCATTGGCAATTTCTGGCACTAATTCCAATCTATCTGCCAAAATTTCGGCGCAAATATAGTGATTAAATTGCGTTATGGAATCCTCAAGGGCCGCAGCTTCAGCGATTTTTACCAGAATTCTGTCCGTAAGCTCATAACCGTTATCCTTACGTATTTTCTGGATCCTGTTCACCAGTTCCCTGGCATTGCCTTCATTCTCCAATTCGGGTGTGACTTTGATATCCAGCGCTACTGTAAGTGTGGCTTTGGTTGCTACCATCCAGCCGGGAATATCTTCGCTGCTGATCTCTACTTCATGAAGCTGTAATATTAACGGTTCATTATCAATTGTCAAAGTATAACTACCCTCTTTTTCAAGTTTGTTGATATCTGCCTGGGTGAAATCATTCAATGCTGCAGTCACTGATTTCATCCTGGAGCCTAATTTTTTACCCAATGCAACAAAATTGGGTTTGATTTTTTTCTTGATGAACCCGTCTGCATCAGTCAGGTATTCTATTTCTTTTACATTCACTTCAGTCTTGATAAGATCTTCTACTTTTCGTAACTGCTCTTTCATGAAAGGATTCAAAACCGGGATCAACACTTTTTGTAAAGGTTGGCGGACCTTGATGTTTACTTTTTTCCTGAGGGATAAAATCAGGGAGGATGCATCCTGAGCCAGTTGCATTCTTTCTTCCAGCGCCAGGTCAACTGCAGGTTTATCAAAGGCCGGGAAAAAAGTATGATGAACAGATTCAACGTTGCTGCGTCGAGTAACTTCATTCAGGTTATTGAATAACCAGTCAGCAAAGAAAGGAGAAACGGGAGCAATCAATCCGGCAATTGTCTCCAGGCATTGGTATAAGGTCTGGTAGGCGCATAATTTATCATGACCATAATCTCCTTTCCAGAAACGTCGCCTGCAAAGACGCACGTACCAGTTACTAAGTTGTCCATCCAGAAAATCTTCGATTAGCCGTCCGGCGATGGTTGGTTCATAATCGTCGAAGCTGTCAGTAACTTTTTTTACCAGTGTATTGAGTGAAGATAAAATCCACCGGTCTATCTCAGGACGCTCTTGTAAAGGAATTAGTGATTCTTTAAAAGCAAATCCATCCACGTTGGCATAGAGCGCGAAAAACTGATATGTATTATATAATGTCCCAAAAAATTTCCGTTGGACTTCTTTAATACCTTCGATATCGAATTTCATGCTTTCCCAGGGAGATGCATTTGTTATCAGGTACCATCTCGTTGCATCTGCACCGAATTTTTCGATGGTCTGAAATGGATCAACTACATTACCCAGTCGCTTGCTCATCTTATTGCCATTCTTATCCAATACCAATCCATTCGACACACAGGTTTTGTAAGCCACGCTGTTGAATAACATGGCTGCGATTGCATGCAGGGTATAAAACCATCCCCTGGTCTGATCCACTCCTTCTGCAATAAAATCGGCAGGAAAATTCTTCGCAAAAATTTCTTTATTCTCAAATGGGAAATGCCATTGCGCATAGGGCATTGCTCCTGAATCAAACCAGACATCAATCAGATCAGGGATGCGTATCATTTTTTTACCTGATTCACTCACGAGGATAATTTCATCCACATAGGGTTTATGAAGATCCAGGTTGTTTGTTGATGAGGAATTTTTTCCGAACAATTGGTGGTTGATTTCATTCCCCAATACCTTCCTTGCTTTCTCCGCTTCGGTCAATAATTCGCTGATTGATCCGATACATTTTTCTTCGCTTTCATCTTCGGTTCTCCATATCGGAAGAGGAGTTCCCCAAAAACGACTACGGCTGAGGTTCCAGTCAACCATATTCTCCAGCCAGTTTCCAAAGCGGCCTTCGCCAGTGGATGCAGGTTTCCAATTGATCGTTTTATTCAGTTCTACCATTCGATCTTTCATGGCAGTTGTCCTGATAAACCAGGCATCCAGGGGATAATACAAAATTGGTTTGTCGGTACGCCAACAGTGCGGATAACTGTGTTCATATTTCTCAATTTTAAAGGCCCGGTTTTCTTTTTTCAATTTCACACAGATATCCACGTTCACATCGACGTATTTTGGATCGTCTTTATAATTTTTTACATAGCGATTGCTGAATTCACCGAGCCCGTCAATAAATTTGCCCTGCTTATCAACCATGATCAGAATGCCGATATCATATTTTTTACCCACTCTAAAATCGTCTGCACCAAAAGCAGGAGCGGTGTGCACGATTCCGGTGCCGTCTTCTGTGGTTACAAAATCTCCCAATAAAATTTTAAAGGCATTCGGATTATCTGTTTTATTTGCTTCAAAGGGAAGAAGCTGCTCGTAAGAAATTCCTTCAAGATCATTTCCTTTGAATTCAGCAAGGATTTCGAATGTTCCGATTTTATTTCCGGCTGTGTTGCTCTCAGTGATCATTATAATGCCAGGTTCCGGCAAGCCCTCGTAAGCAAAATAGGAATTGAACCTGTCTTTCGCCAGGATAACATTTATAGTTTGGTTGGTATAAGTATTTTTAGTTCTTACAAGCTGATAAGTAATATTTCCGCCAAGAGTCAGACCCAAGTTGGAGGGGAGGGTCCAGGGTGTTGTTGTCCATGCTAAAAAGAAAACCTCACCATCTTGTGCAGCATCAAATAAAAAATTTGATTTCTTATTATTGACTGCTTTAAACATTGCCACACAGCTCGTGTCCTTCACGTCTTTATAGGTCCCGGGCTGGTTCAGCTCGTGCGAGCTTAATCCTGTCCCTGCTGCCGGGGAATAGGGTTGAATGCTTACACTTTCATACAATAATCTTTCCCCGTTTACTTTTTTTTCGTAGAGCTGCTTCAACAGCCACCACAGGGTTTCAATATAGCTATTTTCAAATGTGATATAAGGATCATCCAGGTCGACCCAATAACCCATCTTGTTGGTCAGCTCATCCCATTTATCTTTATACCGCAACACGGCTTCACGGCATTTTTTATTATACTCATCAACCGAGATGGTTTTACCTATATCCTCTTTTGTGATACCTAATTCCTTTTCAACTCCCAGTTCCACCGGAAGACCATGAGTATCCCAGCCGCCTTTTCTTTTTACCTGGAAACCCCGCATGGTTTTATACCGGCATACCAAATCCTTTAACGTTCGGCTAATAACATGATGAATCCCGGGCATTCCATTTGCGCTCGGCGGTCCCTCATAAAAAACAAAGGGGGCAGCGCCTTCCCTGACCTCGATGCTTTTTTTAAATGCCTGCTCAGTTTTCCATTTCTCAAGTATGTCCGTTCCAATAGATGGCAGATTCAATTGCTGGTATTCCCGATACCTTGCTGGCATAAATAATCTATAAAGGCGTGAAAAATGGGTGCAAAGTTACGTCAATAAGAAAGATCATTACATAAAAATGTAGTTTTCAGGGGGCTAAGTGCTTTCTTGTAGATCCCTTTTCGAATGGATTTTGCCATTGTTAAATTTTGGTCAAAAAAATAAAAAAAGCTGGAGATAGGGCTGCTTTTATCCACATTCCTCTCCTTTGGCATAATTTATGTTTTTAATTTCCAAGTTCTCTGTTTTAGTAAAAATTGAAGTAAGATATTGATTTTTAATCCTTTAAAAAACAGAGCCAACTGGATTGTATCCAATAATATCCAATGATTGCTTTTAGCAGAAATAATATTTCGTTCAATTACATGAAAAAGTCTTTTCTACGGTTTAGGGTTTAGGGGTTAAAAAGGGGGGTATTCCTACTCCCCTTCCTTTTATTCCTGACTGTAACCTACCTTATCTTATTTCAAAAATCCGGACCATCCCGTTTTTAATCTCTTTTTTGCCTTAGAAAAACCTATAATATACATCGGTAAGAATTTACCAATGTCCGGGAATCACCGTCAAACCAGTTTCCGAAAGACCACCTTTTTGCCCCTTATTGTAAAAAGCCTCCTCCAAGGAGGTTTTTTATTTGGTCCTAACTATTTTAGACGGAGATTGATAGAAATTGAATCAACTGCCGGAACGAAGACGCTTGTAGATATTTATCGCGCTAAGCAGTATCACCATTAATAAAACGAGCCCCACCAGTGCACGTAACCAGCTCATTGTTTCTTTTACAGTGGCAATAAATATAATACTAAAAAGAAAAACAGTGGCCACCTCATTCCATATTCTCAGTTGCTGCGAAGTATATTTAAAAATACCCCTTGCCTGCTGCCTGTAAATAACGTGCAGGGAAAAATGATAGAGATATAACAACACTACAAAGATTAACTTAACTGCAAGCCATTTCGGAAATGATCCCATGAGATACCAAACCCAGGGACCCAAAATCAAGGTCAGCATAGCAGATGGCCATGTTATTCCCAGCCATAATCTTTTTATCATCACGCCAAACTGTTCTTGTAAAATTCTTTTCCTGGGTTCTTCTTTTTCTTCTGCTTCCGTGTTGTAAATAAATAAGCGGACAATATAAAATAATCCGCTAAACCAGGTGACTATGAAAATAATGTGCAGGGCTTTGATATAATTGTACATTTCAGTTGGTTTATGATTGGCTGCGATGAAAAGTTAAATTTCCTATCCACTCTAAATGGCAAACAAAAATCTTACCCATGCAAAATCATCGACTGATCGCCTGCAATATATTTTTTTATCCATCCCGCAACTGCATTCACCCACAATCGATCGTCGTTTAAACAGGGAATCATTGTAAATGTTTCTCCTCCGGCTGACAAAAAACTTTCCTTTCCGCGCATGGCTATTTCTTCCAGCGTTTCCAGGCAATCGCTTACAAAAGCGGGACAAACCAGGACTAATTTTTTAATTCCTTCTTTGGGCATATCCAGCAACCGGAAATCAGTATAAGGTTTCAACCACTCTTCCCTGCCCAATCTCGATTGAAACGAATAACTGAATTTATCTGCAGGAATTTTCAATTGTTTAGTAACTAAGTCTGTTGTTGTCAAACATTGATGACGATAACATTTTGCGTGAGCCGGTGAATCGGTTTCGCAACAATTAGCTGCCCGGAGACAATGATGACCAGTAATATCAGTTTTTTTCAGGTGCCGTTCAGGAATTCCATGATAGCTGAATAATATATGATCATAAGGTTGTTGCAGATAGGGCTCAATATGTTTACTCAGCGCAGCGATATAGTCTGCATTATTATAATAAGGTTTGATAATTGTAAGATTAAATCCATGTCTAGCTTTTTTATGGATTTCTTTCGCCTGCTCTACCGCCGTCTCATATGAAGACATGGCATAGTGCGGATACATGGGAATGGCAATCACTTCTTCGATACCCTTCACTTTTGCGATAAGATGATTATAAGCTGTTGCAACAGATGGGTTACCATAACGCATCGCAATTTCCACCGGCCCTTCTATTTGTTGTTGAAGCAGGTCCCGGAATTGCCTGGTGATGGCAACCAGCGGAGATCCATTATTTGTCCAGATCTTTTTATATGCTTCTGCGGATTTAGAAGCTCTGAAGGGAACAATAATGCCTCCTACAAGTAATTTTCTGAAGAGGAAGGGATAATCAATCACTCTCTTGTCCATAAGGAATTCCATAAGGTAACGACGCAAATCCTTAACGCCAGTGGAATCCGGAGATCCAAGATTCAGCAAAATTATTCCACACCTTTTTGTATTCATGCTGCCTGCAAAAGTAACGACTGCCAATAATCAAAGCGTATACACGAGCAGGCATTCTTAAAAAAAAAAAACTGACATTTCTCAATCTGAAGACTAAGGAAGATCAAGCGGATAAATGACAATCCAATGACACAAAAATTCGGTTAGCGATAACCGCAGATTTACTTTTGTCGTATTGTAAATGATGAATAGGAACAAGCCCATAGATTTATTGAATTTTTTTGTAGCAGGCATCAATTATAAAAAAACCGATGCCCTGGTGAGAGGTTCATTTGCCATCAGCCAGGAACAATATGAAAACATTCTTGCCCTCGCACCATCACGTGGATTAAATGAACTATTCATTTTGTCAACCTGCAACCGCACGGAAATTTATGGATTTGCTGAATCGGCCGGGCAGCTTGTCGATCTCCTATGCTCCCAGACAGTGGGCAGTAGGGGATTGTTTACTGAACTCGCCTATATCAAAAAAGGGCCTGATGCAATCAATCATTTTTTTAATGTAGCTGCTGGTCTTGATTCCCAAATCTTAGGTGATTATGAAATAATCGGGCAAATCAAACAGGCGATAAAATTTGCAAGAGAAAGAAAATTTATTCATTCTTTTACTGAAAGAATGGTAAACAGCGTTCTTCAGTCATCTAAAGTGATAAAAAATGAAACGGGACTCAGTGGAGGAACTGTTTCCGTTTCTTTTACCGCCGTGCAGTATATCAGGGAAAAAGTAGTTGATGCTGAAAACAAAAAAATTCTTTTGATAGGAGTGGGTAAGATCGGCAAATCCACCTGCAAAAACCTGATCGACTATCTCTCTGCGAAGCAAATCACACTTATTAACCGCACTGAAGAAAAAGCAGCTGATCTCGCTGGTGAACTTGGAATTTATTATGCCCCGGCAGATGCGTTGGAACAACAGATCACCGCTGCAGACATTATTCTTGTGGCAACTAACGCCAATGAGCCCGTTATATTAAAAAATCAACTTGAAAATAAAGGAAAGAAACTTATTCTCGATTTGTCCATTCCCTATAATGTTGAAAACCAGGTCAGGGACCTTCCCAATATCCAGCTTGTTGATGTTGATGAACTATCGAAACTGAAAGACGAAACAATCAGGAAACGGGAAGCAGAAATTCCGAAAGCAAAAGCAATCATTTCAAAACATTTTAATGAGCTGATGGAATGGCATGAAATGCGTAAACATGTTCCTGTTCTCAAAGCAGTAAAAACGAAACTGAAAGAAATTCATACCTCTCCATTATTTTTACAGTCATCTTCTGACGAAGATTTTCTCAACAACGGCGCGGATGAAAAAATCCAGCGCGTAATTAATGGAATGGCAACAAAAATGCGCAACCATAATCAGCGGGGTTGCCATTATATTGAAGCCATCAATGAGTTCATTGCCAGTAGCACAAACTGACAACCATGCGCAAGCTGCTCCGGATCGGAACAAGAGAAAGCCAATTGGCTGTCTGGCAGGCAAACCAGGTAAAAAATTTATTGGCTCATCACGATATCAAATCAAAACTTGTTTATATAAAAAGTGAAGGGGATCTTGATCTGAAAACTCCTTTGTATGAAATGGGTGTACAGGGAATATTTACAAGAAGTCTTGACACTGCCTTACTGAATGACAGGATTGATATTGCCGTACACTCAATGAAAGATGTGCCCACCCAGATGGCCCAGGGTATTGCTCAGGCTGCAGTATTGAAAAGAGGAAATCCGAAAGATCTTCTTGTGTGTAAAGGTGAACGGGAAAATATATCAGGCAGGCTTTCTATATTGAAAGATCAGTCAACCCAACCTGATGACTCCGGTGGTCCTGCATTGACAATCGCTACCAGCAGCATTCGCCGCAGAGCACAATGGTTGAATCGATATCCTGGACATCACCTGGAAAACCTGCGAGGCAATATCAATACCCGGTTGCGGAAGCTGGTCCAGAGCAATTGGGACGGAGCCATTTTTGCTGCTGCGGGATTGGAAAGAATGGAACTTCGGTCAACCAATACCATTGAACTTGAATGGATGCTGCCTGCGCCAGCCCAGGGTGCGATTGTAGTTGTTTGTAAAGAAGGAGATAACAACATGCTCGAGCATTGTCATCATTTGCACGACGAGCAAACCGCGCTCTGCACTAAAATCGAACGGGATTTTCTCCGGACTTTATTAGGCGGTTGCTCCACACCTATCGCAGCGCTGGCTGAAATTGAAGAAGATGATTTGTATTTCAGGGGTAATATATTAACCCCGGACGGCCAACAGAAAGCTGAAATAGAAAAAATATTACCGGTAGACAAATCCATGAATATCGGCAATACGGCTGCAGAAGAAATACTGAATAATGGAGGAGAAGAAATCATAGCCCGGATTCGACATGCAAAAAACTAAAGCACGCATATTATCGACTGCAATTCTTTCCCAATCACTCATTGATATGGGAAGAGAAAATGGTATGATCATCGACACCATTTCATTCACAGACATCCGGCCGTCGGTCAATGAAGAAACAGAAAAAAAGATAGCTGAGTTCAGTTCTAAAAAAATGACCGCTGTTTTCACCAGTGCGCACGCAGCAGAAACCCTGATAAACAAACTCCAATCCAAGAAACCTGACTGGAAAATTTATTGCACCGCCGGCAATACTAAAAAGACTGTCAGCAAATATTTTGGAGAAGGCTTAATTGCAGGGGCTGGCGCCAACGCAGTTTCTATTGCTGATAAAATTGTGGCTGATCACATAAAAGAAGTACTATTTTTTTGCGGTAACCTGAGAAGGGATGAGATACCATCTTCACTTGCCAACCATGGAATTAAAGTGCATGAGGTTGCTGTCTATAATACAATACTAACACCTCAGCCTGTCGACAATAATTATAATGGAATTTTATTTTTCAGCCCCAGCGCCGTCGAAAGTTATTTTTCCGCAAATAAACCGGAAAAAGAGGTCGTATTATTTGCCATTGGCGATACTACTGCAGGATCAATAAAAAAATTTTCTCAAAATAAAATAGTTATCAGTGAATCACCGGAAAAGGAAGGCCTGAGTAAATTAGCCATCAGGTATTTTCAAAACCATCCGGTTCATTACCCGACACATGACCAGTTTAAAAAATAATTTATTACTGCGGGCCCTCAGGGGGGAACAGGTGGAACGGCCACCGGTTTGGATGATGCGACAGGCCGGCCGTTATTTACCCGACTACATGAAGTTGAAAGACAAATATTCTTTTTTTGAACGCGTGCAAAATCCAGAACTCGCAACCGCCATCACGCTTCAACCGGTGGATCAGATCGGAGTGGATGCTGCCATTATTTTTTCTGATATTCTTGTCGTCCTGCAGGCCATGGGACTTGAAGTGCAGCTGATCGAAAACAAAGGGCCTCTTTTACCCAACCCTGTGAAAAATGCTGCAGATATAAAGCGGGTTCATCTTCCGGAAGTAAAAAAAGAACTGGACTATGTTTTCAAAGCATTACAATTGACTAAAAAAGAACTTAATGGCCGGGTGCCTTTGATTGGTTTTGCCGGTGCTCCCTGGACCTTACTATGCTATATGGTAGAAGGGCAAGGATCTAAAACATTTGACCAGGCCAAGGCATTTTGTTATACACAGCCTGAACTGGCTCATCTTTTATTGCAGATGATTACTGACACTACAATTGCTTATGTGCAGGAACAGGTTCGGTCAGGCGCAGACGTTATACAGATTTTTGACAGCTGGGGCGGATTATTAAGTCCTGATGATTTCAAAAATTTATCATTACAGTATATCAGGCAGATTATTGAATCTTTAAAAGAGGAATCACTGTCAATCATCTTTGCCAAAGGCGCCTGGCATGCACTCGGAAGTATGGCCGAAACAGGCGCCAACGGACTTGGGCTGGATTGGTGTATTTCTCCAACGATGGCGAGAAAATTTTCAGGAAACGATATTACGCTGCAGGGCAATCTGGATCCTGCCAAATTATTATCCCCGATTCCAGATATAAAAAGAGAAGTCCGGAAAATGGTTGAAGAATTCGGCAGCCAAAGATATATTGCGAATCTTGGTCACGGCATATTGCCAAATGTTCCCGTTGATCATGCGCGGGCTTTCGTGGAAACAGTTAAAAATTATCATTTCGAAAAAGTAGTATGAGGGTTTTGATTTTTATCACGACAGTAAAAGAATAACCTGAAATATTATGATAGATAACCCGGCAATAAATAAAAAAGAAACGCTTGCTTTCAGGGAAAAGTGGATTTTGCATATTATTGACCTGCAACAACATATTTGCAGCAGGTTGGAAGAAACGGATGGCGGAACACAATTCATAGAAGATGAGTGGCAAAGATCGCCGGACGGAAAAGGTGGTGGCGGCAAGACAAGAGTGATCACAAATGGACAGGTATTCGAAAAAGGAGGTGTGAATTCATCTGTTGTGTATGGAAAAGTGAGTGATATTATGCGCAAACAATTGAAAATCGAGGGCGATAAATGGTTTGCCTGCGGATTATCGATTATCATTCATCCATTGAATCCTTATGTCCCGACCGTACATGCCAACTGGCGCTATTTTGAATTGTATGATGAAACTGGTTTCGCTACAGACCGTTGGTTTGGTGGCGGCACTGATCTCACCCCCTATTATCTTTTTGAAGAAGATGCAACACATTTTCATCGCACCCTAAAAAATGCTACAGATCCTTTTGGTCCCGAATTATATGGCCAATATAAAAAGGCATGCGATGACTATTTTTGTAATACGCACAGGAATAAAGAAAGACGTGGTATTGGAGGCATTTTCTATGACTATCTTCGTCCCAAGGACGAGATTGATGCAGAAAACTTAATGCGTTTTCAGGAAGCCTGTGGCAATGCTTTTTTAGAGGCCTATATTCCGATCGTAGATAAGCGAAAAAATACTGAATATACTGAGCGGGAAATCGGGTGGCAGGAAATCAGGCGTGGACGTTATGTAGAATTCAACTTAATTCATGACAGAGGTACTTTGTTCGGGCTAAAAACCGGAGGTCGTACGGAAAGCATTTTGATCAGCCTTCCTCCCCGGGCAAGATGGGAATATGATTATCGACCTGAACCCGGGAGTGCGGAAGAACAATTATTAAGTGTATGCCTTGAGCCAAAGGAATGGATATAAACTTTTTTAAAAAAATAAAATGTATTTGCAGAGAAGAAACAGAATCTTACGTCAGTCACAAGCGATTCGTTCACTGGTAGCCGAAACAATACTGACGCCAAATGATTTTATCGTCCCTTTGTTCATAGATGAAGGCAAGGGAGTGCAAACCGAAATTGCCTCTATGCCCGGGTATTACCGCAATAGTTTAGATATTACAGTGAAAGAAGTGAAAGCGTTATGGGATTTGGGATTGAAAGCTGTTTTATTATTTATAAAATGCAGGGACGAGTTGAAGGATAACACGGGTAAAGAAGCCTGGAACAGTAATGGATTGATGCAGCAAAGTATCCGTTCGATTAAGGAGGCAATTCCAGGAATAACTGTAATGACTGATGTTGCACTCGATCCTTATTCGTCCTATGGACATGACGGCATCGTCAAAAATAATGAAATCGTCAATGATGAAACAGTCGAAGCCCTGGTTCGGATGAGTTTGAGTCATGCCGAGGCCGGAGCGGATTTTGTTGCGCCAAGCGATATGATGGACGGCCGCATTGGAGCTATCAGGAAAGGATTCGAAGAAAACGGTTTTACTAAAACAGGCATCATGGCATACAGCGCCAAGTATGCATCCTGTTTTTATGGGCCATTTCGTGATGCGCTCGATTCAGCGCCCGGATTTGGTGATAAGAAATCCTACCAGATGGATTATTCCAATCGGATTGAAGCAATCCGGGAAGCACAGATGGATGTGGAAGAAGGAGCAGATATCGTCATGGTGAAACCGGCCCTTGCTTATCTCGATATTATCCGTGAAGTAAAAAATGCAGTAACCGTTCCCGTTAGCGCTTACAATATTAGTGGAGAATATGCAATGATCAAGGCGGCAGCCAAAATGGGATGGATCGACGAAAAGAAGGCCATAGTGGAAACATTGACTGCAATCAAAAGAGCCGGAGCTGATTTGATTGCAACGTATTTCGCCCAAGACATGGCAAAGCTGATCAATTGAAAAATCTCAACTTTTTATTTTGATCCGGCATTAAAAATGACTCACGAAAAAAGCAAACAATTATTCGACCGGGCTCAGAAAAGCATCCCCGGAGGTGTCAATTCGCCGGTCCGTGCATTCAGGAGCGTCGGTGGTTCACCTTTATTCATCAGCCGGGCTAAAGGCGCTTATCTCTACGACGCAGATGGGAATAAATATATTGACTATATCTCTTCCTGGGGTCCGATGATCCTCGGTCATGCCTATGAACCTGTCGTCAAAGCCATTCAGGAAAAAGCGCCATTCTCCACTTCTTATGGAGCCCCAACAGAACTGGAGGTCGAAATGGCAGAACTGATCATCAGCATGGTCCCGAATGTGGATTTAATCAGAATGGTCAGCAGCGGCACAGAAGCCTGTATGAGTGCCATCCGTCTGGCCAGGGGATTTACTGGAAAAAATAAAATTATCAAATTCGAAGGTCACTATCACGGACATGCGGATTCTTTCCTGGTGAAAGCCGGGAGTGGCGTGGCCACTTTCAATATTCAAACGGTACCCGGAGTTACAGCCGGTGTAGCCAATGATACCCTGACCTGTTCTTATAATGACCTGCCTGCCGTTGAGCAATTAGCGCATGAGCATCGGGGTGAGATAGCAGCGATCATAGTAGAGCCTGTTGCCGGAAATATGGGCTGCATTCTTCCCAAACCCGGTTATCTTGAAGGATTAAGGAAGATATGTGATGAAAAAAATATCGTATTCATTCTTGATGAAGTGATGACCGGTTTTCGCCTGGCTCCGGGTGGGGCACAGGAAAAATTAAATATTCGCGCTGATCTCGTAACCTATGGTAAAGTGATTGGCGGTGGAATGCCTGTTGGTGCTTTTGGGGGCAAAAAAGAAATTATGGAACATATTACACCGTTAGGAAATGTCTACCAGGCGGGTACCCTGAGTGGGAACCCGATCGCCATGATCGCTGGATATACGATACTGAAAGAATTAAAAAATAACCCCTACATTTATAAAGAACTGGATGAAAAAACAATTTATCTCAGTCAGGGATTGGATAAAGTTTTTCAGTCGACAAATATTCTTTATGTAATCAACCAGTTGGGTTCGATGATCAGTGTGCATTTCAGCGATCACCCGGTGACTGATTTTACTTCGGCGGCTTCTGCAGATAATCAACGGTTCAAAAAATTTTTCCATGCCATGTTGGAAAAAGGCATCTATCTTCCTCCCTCTCCTTATGAAAGCTGGTTCCTTAACAATGCGCTAACCAAAGAAGACCTGGATTACACCATTCAGGCCGCAGGAACTGCTCTGTCATCCTAACTTTGTTCCTCAGCATCTCTGCGTCATATCAATCATTACAAAAAATTTTGTCATGAAAGTTTTATTCATCTCCATTTCAATCATTCTCCTCCTGACCACTTTTACAGCCTGTGAACAACAAACTATTCCGAATAACAATCAGGCTTCAATCGATTCATTAAAAAAAATGATTGAACAGCTCAAACCCGGCCTGGGTGAATACATGATTCAAATCAAATATCACCACGATGAACTCGCCAAAGCCATCGCGGCGAAAGATTACGCAAGAGCTGCCTATGAAATCGATGAGATAAAAGAAACCACAGAAAAAATACAACAACTGAATATCACCAACGACAAACTACAACAGCCATTTGCCTTTTTTTATGATAAATACCTGAAAGCTCCGCTGGATATTCTTGCAGCTGCTGCAGCTAAAAAAGACGATGCTACCCTGCGTACAAATCTGGTTTCCCTAACCAATAACTGTAACAGCTGTCATCATGAAAACAATATGAGTTTTATGAAAATACAATAACGGAGCGGGATATACGATGTTCCATTAGCGAAGTAACAACTCGCAGGGTTTCAGCCCGGTATGTTTTTTAAAAGCTGTGGAAAAATGGGAGATCGAAGAATAGCCCAGCATGACAGACACTTCAGTAACACTCAATCCCTTTTCATAAAGCAGGTATCTGGCGTGTTCCATTCGCTGACCCTGATAAAAATCAAAAATAGTAGTCCCAAACATTTCTTTGAATCCTTTTTTCAAATAACATTCATTGATGGCCACTTTCCGGCTCAGCTGTTTAATAGTGAGCGGCTCTCCTATATGACGTAACAATATTTCTCTCGCATTGGCTATCTTTTCCCGATCTGCTTCATTTGCCAGGAATTTACACTGAAAACTGTCTATCTCCTTTTCTCCTAACATACATTCCAGGCTGTATAATAACAACATTTGCGTTTGAGCATTAATGTAGATATTTTCCATGCTCCCATTATAGCTGTGGTTGAGCAATGCTTCAAGCACCATTCGCGTCCTGGTGCAAAGCGACATTATCTTTGAAAAGGATGAAGGATGTTTGAAATGGAGAATATTTTCAGTAACAGAAGCCGCCAACTTACCCTGTTTTACAAACTGCGATAAATGAACGGGCGAAAACCTGAAGCTCAGCACATCCACACTTTCTACCCGCTCAGCACAATTGCGCGATGAGGTCCATTTACAGGAATCACATTCCGTCTCTTTTTCCTTACAGTACACATTTCCTGCAATACAAAACCGCAATTCAAAATAATTTTCCTTTGGTTTATCCTTTTTGTAATGATATACCATCATGCCCAGATCGTCGAGGCTCCATTGCGGTCGTTTCATATAACGCCTTATCGTGTATTGAACGGATCCCGGTATCTGGCATTCTCTTTCCTGCAGCAGGACCAATTCATCCTGCATAACAGGCTGTTTATAAGCCAACGATAATATATCTGGCGGTTGATGCACTTTCAGACGGCAAATTTAAGTCGTTAAAAGCAATAATCAATGTCTGGTTACTGTCATGATTTTGGCTCCCCGGCACGGTTTTTTCAAAAAAAACATACTCCTTTTTGAATCAAAAAATATATGAAAATAAAGCTCAAAACCTCTCTCAAACGCCTTATTTTTTCGTAAATTTGCCGACCTTATTCTTATTCTTCAAAACCCAGGTTTTTTAACGAAAATATGAGTGAACCCACACAACAAATAATTCCAGTCAACAATGGATATGGTGCAGAAAGTATCCAGGTTTTAGAAGGTCTCGAAGCAGTAAGAAAACGTCCGGCCATGTATATTGGAGATATAGGCGCTAAAGGCCTGCATCACCTGGTATACGAAGTAGTCGATAATTCGATTGACGAGGCCCTCGCAGGTTTCTGTAAAAATATTATTGTAACCATTTACGAGGATAATTCCATCAGCGTTGAAGATGATGGACGCGGAATACCGACAGGCATTCTTATAAAAGAAAAAAGAAGTGCACTTGAAGTGGTAATGACGGTTTTGCATGCCGGAGGTAAATTTGATAAGAACTCATACAAAGTTTCCGGAGGATTGCATGGTGTAGGGGTGAGTTGCGTCAACGCATTAAGCAGCGATTTGATCGTCACTGTACAACGCGAAGGGAAAATTTTTGAGCAGGAATATAAAATCGGAGTTCCGCAATATCCTGTCAGGGAAACAGGGAAAAGTGATAAAACAGGAACCAAAGTACATTTCTGGCCCGACGCCAATATTTTCATAACAACAATTTACAACAAGGATATTCTCGAAGGCCGTTTACGTGAACTGGCATTTCTGAACAAAGGTGTTCGTATTGTGTTGAATGATCTTCGTGAAAAAGAGGAAGATGGAACGGCTACGGCTGCTTCCGGCGAATCACCTAAAACTTATTCAAAAACTTTTTACAGTGAGGGCGGAATTGTTGAGTTCATAGAAATGCTCGATGCAAACGCCGGAAGAAATACGCTGATCCCTAAAGTGATTTTTGTGGAAGGGCATGATGAAGTAACGAATGTTGCCGTTGAAATTGCGCTGAGCTATAATGACAGCTACAATGAGCACATTTATTCTTACGTAAATAATATTAACACCATTGAAGGAGGCACGCATGTAGCAGGATTTCGCCGTGCACTTACAAGAGTATTCAAGAGCTATGGTGATAAACAAAGTACTTTTGAAAAAGCGAAAGTGGAAATTGAGGGGGATGATTTCCGTGAAGGATTAAGCGCAATCATTTCAGTAAAAGTCCCAGAGCCGCAATTTGAAGGACAGACCAAAACTAAGCTGGGCAATAATGAAGTGAGTGGAGTAGTTGATTCCACTGTTTCAAAAGTGCTTGAGGCTTATCTGGAAGAAAATCCCAGAGAAGCAAAAAATATTATTCAAAAAGTAATACTAGCCGCACAGGCAAGAGCAGCCGCACGAAAAGCAAGAGAACTGGTTCAACGCAAAAGTGTATTGAGTGGAGGCGGGTTACCAGGAAAACTGGCGGATTGTTCAGATAGAAATCCTCAACGTTGTGAATTATATCTTGTCGAAGGAGATTCTGCAGGTGGCACAGCAAAGCAGGGGCGCGATCGCAGTTTCCAGGCTATCCTGCCATTGAGAGGAAAGATTCTGAACGTGGAAAAAGCAATGGAACATCGCATTTACGAGAACGAAGAAATTCGCAATATGTACACTGCCCTGGGAGTGACCGTGGGAACACATGAAGACCCCAAGGCTTTAAATCTTACAAAACTTCGCTATCACAAAATCATCATCATGACAGATGCCGATGTGGACGGAAGTCATATCGCTACATTGATTCTGACTTTTATTTACAGGTATATGAAAGAATTGGTGGAACAGGGTTATGTGTATATCGCACAACCCCCTCTGTACCTCGTAAAAAAAGGAAAGGAACAGGCCTATGCGTGGAATGAAGATCAGCGCAAATTGCAGGTTGAAAAAATTGGCGCAGGAAAAGAAGAGAGTGTGAGTGTGCAACGTTACAAAGGACTTGGAGAAATGAATGCCACTCAATTATGGGATACCACGATGAATCCGGATACAAGAACACTGAAGCAGGTCACAATTGAAAGTGCCGCAGAAGCAGATCGTATTTTCAGTATGTTGATGGGAGATGAGGTCGCACCAAGGCGCGAATTCATTGAATCACATGCTAAATACGCCCGTCTGGATGTATAACCGAAAAGAAGCCTGAATCGGTTTGCTAATATTGTTTTACCTTTAGCTGGTGATCATCCTGGTGAACAATTACCAACCTTTAAAATTATAAGAGATGTCGACAGTAACACTTACTGCATATAATGTAAAGACCAAAGAAAAAAATGTACCTATCCTTGATGCAGTGATTACAAAAACAGCAAAAGGAGCTTATATGGCCCAGGGCCATGATGGCAAAGGCAACAAGCTGACTACTTTGCTGGGTGAAGAAAAAGCGATGGCTGCAATTAAAGCGGGCATCGCAAAGCAGGGCTGGTAATTATTTTTTGCGGGATTTATAAGAATAAACCTGGGATCCTTTCGAATCAAAAGATCGTTCAGATCAAAATGACTTTATACAAAGTCCAGATAAACAGCTCCACTGCCTAATATCTTCCCGTCATCACTGTCAAGCCATTTATTCAGGACAGTAGCATATACATTCTTAAAATCAATAGAATGTTTGAGATCGCCTTCATTCAGGTCGTTCAGATCCGGCATGGGGTTGATCAGCCCTTTTTGTTTTAATCCCCCGCTAATCATGAACATATTATTCGCAGTACCATGATCGGTTCCTCCGCTTGCGTTCTGGGATACCCTTCTTCCGAATTCTGAAAAAGTCATCAGCAAAACATCCTGGAAACGATTGTTGGCTTTCAGGTCAGACACAAATGCTTTGACCGCATCATTCAGTTCAGTGAACAAACGCTGTTGCTGCGCCTGTTGATTGACGTGAGTATCAAAGCTTCCCAAAGAAAGATAATAAACCTTGGTATTGATATCTGAAAAAATCAGGGAAGCGATAGTATGCAGGCTTTTTCCTAATTCGGTATTCGGATAGGAAGCTGCAGAAGGACGCAATTTGCTTTGTTCAAAAATATAATCTGCGCTCGACAAAGTTTCCGCCATCACTTTGTACAGATATTCCGCTGGCTGATCATTTTCTTTGTTCACGTGATCTGATACCAGGTCCTTGAAATATTTCTCCTGGCTCGTATCATACAATCGACGCGGATCTTTCAACGCAATTCCTTTTACCTGGTCTCCTTTAAGAGCGAGACTTAAAATATCATCGATTTCCAATGCTTGTGTAGGCTTTTCACAGCCGGCACACTGCGCGTCGAGATATCTGCCCAGCCAACCGGTGGTTATATATTGATTGCTTTCACTCGCCGTTTGCCAGATATCCATACTGCGAAAATGTGAACGATCAGGATTCGGATATCCCACACCGTTAAGAATACCCAGGCCGCCCTCATCATAAAGCTCTTTCAATGCACTCAGCGCAGGATGCAATCCTACTTCATCTGTAATGAGTAGTGATTTGCTTTTATCTATTCCTAATCCGGGACGAACCTTATAGTATATGTCGTTTCGGACCGGTATCACTGTATTCAATCCATCATTGCCACCGCTGCATTGCAGTACAACCAATACCCTGTTTCCCGGCATTACCATCTTTGGCTGCTCCAACGCTTTTAAAAACTTCGGAAGCATAAAAGATGCTGTGGTCAGCGATCCCATCTGCAAAAAAGCTCTTCGTTTAATTAACATGCTTTGTGTTTTGAGCTGAACGCTTAATGCTAAATGCTTAACGCAAACAATTAATAAGCGTTCGGTCCTACGCATTCTGCGTTTTGCGTTCCGCGTTAAGCGTTCAGCATAATTGATATTCCGGCGTACTCATCAACTGTATCGTTGTGGACTTAATTCTGTTTTCCCTGCTGCCCGAGTCAATATATTTTGAAAAAGTATTTTCACTCACGCCCGATTTTGACTGTAATACTATTCCTGATATGGCTGCAGATAATTTATCGTCAGCAACTCCGTCGAATTTCTTTAGGTAAGTATCCCAGTTAATTTGGGCCCTGATCGCCTGACCTACCTTCACTTTACCAACTCCTTTCAGTTTTATTTTTTCTTCGGAGATATCCTTCATACCCATCATCTGATCATCGTCATCCTTGGGCCTCATCGAAAATTCATCCGAGGCATATATGATTTGCGGAATACGGAGACGGAACATGAGCGTGGAACTGTCAATCCAGTTGGTGCCTCCGGGCCATCCGGCCACATTGGGCGGATAAAAAAGCAATTGGCCAAGCAATCTTTGCACGAGCAACTGCACTTCTTCATTTTCAATTTGCATGGGAAGCATTCTCCGGATGCCGACAATTAATTCGACAGGAGATTTGATGTGAGACCCAATATTATTCGTATCATAAAACCATTCGCTGGTAAAAATATCTTCCATCAGGGACTTAATATCATAATGACTTTGATAGAAGCGGGAAGCAAGCCAGGATAGTTTCGACTCATCAACCGTATCGTTCACAAAAAACCGGTAAATTTTCTTTGTAATAAAAGCAGCTGTCTGTTTTTGCTCCAATAAAATATCGAGCACATCGTCTCCGTCAAAATTTCCTGTCTTACCGAGTACCGTTTTGACACCGGTATCGTGCTGTTGCTTTCTGAAAACGAACTCTCCCTGCAGATTGGCTCCCCATCCGGTAAATGCCCTTGCAGCCTCCTTGACATCTTTCTCAGAATAATTTCCTCGTCCCATGGTAAACAACTCCATGACTTCACGGGCAAAATTTTCGTTGGGATGGTCTTTTTTATTCTGATTATTATTAAGAAAATTGATCATTGCCGCGCTCTTACTCACTTCATGTAAGAGATCTCCAAAATTTCCCAGTGCATTTCTGCGGATGATATCCAACAGCAGTTGCTGATAAAAAATATTCAGGTTGTGCGAGGCAAAATGTCCATGCCAGAAGAGAGACATTTTTTCACGAAGCTGTGCATCGCTGTTCACCATTTCATTCAGCCAGGCCAGATTGAGGTTTTTAATATCCTCCTGCGATTGCTTGCGAACCTGCTTTTTCTGTTCTTCGGACAATTCATTTTTTTGAAGCCTGGCTACATCGCCCACTCCCATCACCAGTCCTTTCAGCATATTGTTTGCAACGTCGATATATTCTGGAGATTTAGACGATGCCTTCATGATCACTTTCAAATATGATTTTTGCGAAGCGTTGGGCAATTGGCTGATATCTTCAGCCATCGGACCAAAACCCGCCCTCCATAACAAATGCTGATTCTTTTGTTGATTGGTAACTGTCATTTCCCGGTTTTCTGTAAAATGTAAAGTCTGACCCGTTGGCCTTTGACTACTATTCCAACGTAAAGTTTAATAAAGAAATTTTGGAAGAGAAAGACATTAACAAACCTGTCTATGACTACGGGCAGGATACCCTACTCAATAGAGGGGCTGCCAAAATAAGGATGCAATGATTTAGGCAGCGAAATCCCTTTTTCTGTCTGATGATTTTCCAGCATGCATGCAATGATCCTGGGCAGTGCCAGTGAGCTGCCATTCAAAGAATGAACCAACTGTGTTTTCCCTTTTGCGTCTTTGAAACGAATTTTCATCCGGTTGGTTTGAAAAGTTTCAAAATTGGACACAGAACTCACTTCCAGCCATTTTTTTTGGGCTGCGCTGAACACTTCAAAATCATAAGTCAGTGCAGAGGCAAAGCTCATATCGCCTCCGCATAATTTTATAATCCGGTATTGCAATTCGAGCGACTGCAATAATTTTTCGACATGGCTGGTCATTTCTTCCAGCACATTATAACTTTTTTCCGGGTGAGTAAGCTGAACAATTTCCACTTTATCAAACTGGTGAACACGGTTCAATCCCCGCACATCTTTCCCATAACTTCCGGCCTCTCTCCGGAAACAGGGAGTATAGGCAGTCATCTTAATCGGAAGCTCATTTTCTTTTACAATCACATCTCTATAAATATTGGTTACCGGAACTTCGGCTGTGGGTATCAGGTAGTACTGGTCTTCATTCACAAAATACATCTGGGCTTCTTTATCCGGCAGCTGGCCGGTTCCGAATGCGCTGGCTTCATTGACCATATGCGGTGGAAGGTATTCGGTATATCCCGCTGCAGTATTATAATCCAGAAAATATTGAACGAGTGCGCGCACCAGCCTGGCTCCCTTATTCACGAAAAGAGGAAATCCGCTGCCCGTAATTTTATTTCCCAATTCAAAATCGATGAGATTGTATTTTTTTGCAAGATCCCAATGTGGAATGGCATGGGCATGCAATGCAGGCTCCGTTCCGCCCTGGCGGATAAGTTCATTCTCCTCCGGCGTTTTACCTGGAGGAACAGAAGCAGCAGGAATATTCGGCAGGGTTACCAATGCTTCATTCAACTGAAATTCAGTTTTGCTGAGTTGATCTGCAATTGGTCCAAGGCTTGACTTAAGCGATGCAACTTCCTTTTTTTTATTTTCAGCTGTTTCTTTCTCGCCTTTTGCAATTAGTTGGCCAATTTCTTTCGAAGCTGAATTTATTTTAGACTGTGTATTATCAGATTCCAATTGAAGTTTCTTGCGCTGATCATCCAGCATCAGAATGGTATCAATCAAATCAAGTGATGCAAAATTTTTAATCGATAATCTTTGTTTTACCAGGCCCGGATGCTCGCGTATAAATGCCAGTTGTAACATCTCACAAAATTTTCGCAAAGGTAGTTGGTGGTCGGGAGACCACCAACGGCAGTCGGGAGACCACCAACGGCAGTCGGGAGACCGCTAACGGCGCGGGTGATGACCTGTTGTCGATTGGAAGATCAACGGTTGCTGGCTAAGAGGTCACGAGTGAAAGAAAATCATTGACTCGTGTGAAAATCTTAATTTCAATAAAAATCTTTTTTATGATTGAGCAAGGTATGATCACCAGCGGCATTGAACTGAGCGGATATCGCATCACAAAAAACCTGGGAATTGTGAGAGGCATAACAGTGCGTTCACGGAGCCTGGTAGGTAATATTGCCGGGGGTTTGCAGAGTTTATTTGGCGGTCGTTTATCCGTCTACGTGGATTTGTGTGAAACTACCCGCGAAGAAGCGTTCCAGCACATGATGCAACATGCAGAAGAACGTGGGGCCAATGCGATTATCAGCATGCGATATGATGCCAATGAAGTGATGGATGGAATTACCGAAGTGCTTGCTTATGGTACCGCAGTCGTTGTCGAGCGGATTTAATCTATGGCTTTTTATACAGGTTTTCCTGATGTCTTTGCATCCATCGGTCAACCTTGGTTAAGGGAACAAAACCGAATTGACTGTATAAGCCATGCGCATCTCGCGTGGCCAACATAAAGCGTCGCAGGCCTTGCAGGTCAGGATGGGACAGGATGACCTGCATCAGTCTTTTACCCAGTCCCAGCCCGCGATATTCTTCTTCAATAAATACATCTGCCAGATAAGCAAAGGTAGCCAGGTCGGAAATTACTCTGGCAAACCCGATCTGCTTTTCACCATGATATACGCCAAAACACAGGGATCCTTCGATTGATTTGCGTACTGTTTCTATTGGAATATTTTCCGCCCAATAAGAAGTAGAAAGAAATTGATGAATATAGGGTGTATTGAGCCTGTACTTATCGATGGAGATCGCGAAATTATCTTTTTCCCATAAAGTATTTTTCATATAACAAAACTAAAATAAAAAGGGCTGCTTCACTGCGCCCTTTTTAAATTGTTCAGTCGGGAGTAATTGGCTTGCACCAAATGAAAAATAATCTACGAGCCCAACTGGTGCATAAAATCCTGATGATCCCAACTGATCCGGATCTCATCGATTTTATTTTCTCCATTCAGATGGAAAATAAAAATATGATCACTGTCGAACCGAAGGCCTTTGCTTGGAATGCCTGCAAAATCTTTAGTCTGCGTTCCGCATATCACAACCTGGCAACGGACGGTATTTTCTCCTTCTGCAATTGCAGCATCTAATGTGTTATCAATATCCGGAAAAGCATCTATCAGGCCAGACCAGATCGCTCTGCCCAATTCTCCGATCTTTCCCCGACCTGCGTCGCCAAGTGGCTCGAAATACACGAGTCCTTCAGGATTACAGAAGCTCATCATTTTTTCAACGCTCTTTTGCTGATAAGCAAACATAAATTCAACACAGGCATTTTTCAGGCTTAATTCGCGTTCCTGTTGTATAAGTACTGACATAACAATTTATTTTATTGGTGAAAGATGAGTGATATTGTTAATGCAATTTTTTCCAGGTTTCTGAAAGACCATTGTCCCAACCGCTCTGTGAAAATTTGTTTTCTGAGAGCATGGCTATTTTGAATTCAGAAACGGGATGATCGGGAGTGCCCCATGACCAATACTCGATTTTTTCCGTTAGTGTTTTCCCATCATATTGATAAGTACCTCCGCCGGCTCCGATAAATCTTTTCTTTGTCATATCAAAATACGCAAAAGCAAACCGTGGATAAGCAAAAATTTTTCGGACCATTACATTTTTGTATTCGCCCTCTCCCAGTTTCTCCTTTCCCCATTGCCCGGCCTCCATGACCCATGCTCCTTCCAGGGAATTATTTTTCAAAGGCTCGCTGCTGCTTATTCTCTGATACTCTTCCTCGATAGAATAATCTTTATACTTTGCTGAGTTAATTTTCCCTTCCTGCGTGTATTTATCCTTTTCCAGTTTATAGTTGAATGTAATGACAGAACCGGCAGCAGTACTGTCCCAGGACCAAAAATGAACGGTCTCGATATATTTGCCCTTGGATATGCGGTAAGTGCCTCCACCACAACCGTCGAACCACCAGGGCGAACCGGAAAAAAAAGCCCCAATCCAATATCCGTCTTTAAATATTTTGATGACAGTTATGGAATCGGTATTCATGCTTTCATTTGCATATTTAGCTTTTTCGACTTTGAACGCGCCGTCCAAATTTTGTTGCCCTATGGAGGTTGCAGAAGCGAACCACAGTAGAGGGAAAATAATTTTTTTCATTGCATTTACTTTTGCAGTAAAAGTAAAATGCTACAAATAAAAACTATTGTAAAGACGCGACAACCCGATTGTAAAAATGCGACAATTCAGCGATGCTTTTCCTGAACCGGTTTGTTTACAATATTTGCCAGTTCCGTATTTTCCTCGAGGTATTGTTTAGGTGTGCGGCCCGTGAATTCCAAAAAATCTTTTATAAAATGCGACTGATCATAATATTCGCATGCTGAAAAAATAGCCGGCCAGTCAGCTTTTTTCTTTCCTGCAATCAGGTTCATCAGGTATCCGATTTTTCTAATCCGGGCATAGTATTTAGGGCTCAATCCTACTTTTCTAAAAAATTTTCTTTCAAAATTTCTTCTTGACATATAAATATTTTCCATCAGCTCATGAACATGGAGAAGGCCATTTTTATCAACGATCAAATTAGCTGCACAATCGATATAATCAGTCTGGGGAATCCGGTGTTCACAAGCTGCCAGCACAAATTCTTCAAGTATTTTAACTCGCCGCATAATATCGCCGGCCTCACTGATTTCTGTTGCTGTCTTATTTACAAGATCCTTATTAAAAACACGAGCGAGTTCAATCCTTTCTTCTGTGTATTCAAAAACCGGAAGATCAAACAGACTTGCCAGGGCAGCTGGTTTAAAAACAATGCCCGCAATAGAAATATTACCTTTCAAAAAAAGACGATAACTATAAATGGATTGGCCGGAGATGAATTGCTTCGGAACTTCCAGTCGCTCATATTTTTTATTCTGCAGCAAATAGCCGCTTCCGCTATTAAAAACAATTGAACAGAATCCGGCAGGTGGGGATTCGACTACCAGTTCCTGCGCAATGAGTTCATCAGATTGCCAGACAAAATAACATTCCACAAAAGGAAGCAGCGCCGGGTCAGGGCTAAATTTCCGATAGATCATGGCAGAAAAATGACTATTGAAAGATACATAAAATATAGCGTCTTTTACAGCCTCCTCATCATCGTATTTTAGTTTCTCCATTGTACATTTGCAGCGATGAAAAATGCGACAGACGATCTACAATCCAGATGGTGGGGACTGGAAGAGAAACTGATGAACCGTTTCGGCAAAAAGCCGGATATGGAAGCTATTTTATTTCTGATCGGCATCCAGGAATTCGGAGATATCAGGAAAAAATTCACCAAGGAACAAAAACAGGATCTGATGCATGTAGCCGTTTGCAGTCTCTTTGCCCAGAGCGGTTATTATGAACTTGAGAAAGTTGACGAAGAAGGATGGCCTCATTTTAATCAGTTAAAAAGTTTACCGGAGATGAATATGGTGGAACAGGAAAATTTTTTGAAAGATCATATCCTTTTGTATTTTGAGCAATCCAGATTCTAAAGTCACTGGTATCCATAAACGCAGTTAACAGTTCCTGTGATTTCAAAAAATTTTTCAATATGCCCCGCCTCCTGTTTGCCCTGATTTCTCTTCTCATACTCATGTCCTGTAATCCGAGGCTTTCGAACGGGTTAAGAAAAAAAGATTTGACTAAAGATGTGGAGATGATCACGGATAAAGGAATAATGATCATCCGGTTGTCTGATGCCACTCCTCTACATCGTGATAATTTTCTCAAGCTGGTGAAGGAGGGATATTATGACAGCCTTTTATTTCACCGCGTGATCAAACATTTCATGATCCAGGGCGGTGATCCGAACAGCAAACATGCAGGTCCTGAAGATCTGTTGGGTGAAGGCGGACCTCCGTATACCATTCCCGCAGAATTCCGGATTTCACTCTTTCACCACAAAGGAGTGATTGCAGCGGCAAGAGAAGGTGATCAGACAAATCCACAAAAAGCAAGCAGTGGCAGCCAGTTTTATATAGTCCAGGGAAGAGTTTTTACAGATGCAGGTCTTGATTCTGTTGAAACTTTTCGCCTCAATGGAAGAAAAATTCCTGATGCACAACGGCAGGTCTACAAAACAATCGGTGGCTCGCCCCACCTGGATCAGAATTACACAGTTTTTGGGGAAGTCATTAAGGGGCTTAATGTCATCGATTCCATTGCCGCAATGCCAGTTAGCAAACCCTATAACCGACCCGTAAAAGACATTCGTATAATGAAAGTAAAACTGGTCCGCAGATCGAAATAATTTCCCCGTGTTCATCTAAATTCAGACCGTTTTTATAATATTTGCAGCCTAAAATAGCATAACATGAGTTTTCCTGATAATCTGCGTTACACTAAAGATCATGAATGGATTCGTCTTACCGGTAATGACACTGCTTTGATTGGTATTACCGATTTTGCACAAAGAGAACTCGGAGATATAGTTTATGTGGAAGTGGAAACAATTGGAAAAAAACTGGCCGCAGGAGAAATATTTGGAACGGTTGAAGCCGTGAAAACAGTTTCTGATTTGTATCTGCCTGTTGCGGGAACCATTGAAGAATTAAACCCCGCGCTGGCCAATGCTCCGGAACTCGTAAACAATGATCCTTATGGTGATGGGTGGATGATCAAAATAAAAATGAACAACCCTGCAGACATCAATAGCCTGATGGACGCAGCGGCTTATGGTTCTTTAGTCGATTAGGCCCCGCAAAACTTTCTTCTCCGGATTGAGTATGTTGATAGGCCCTTTTTTTCTTTACTTTTAGAGTGCTTTTAGACTATTTTGATCCCCGCAGAAACATACAATGAGCAGGAACTGATCAACGCTCTAAAGGAGCGGAGCAGTAAGGCCTATGGCTATTTGTATGATAACTATTCGGCTGCTCTTTATACCATTATTCTGCAGATTGTAAAAAACAATGAAATTGCAGGCGATGTGCTGCAGGATGTATTTGTAAATATCTGGCGAAAGATTGAGACTTATGATCCATCCAAAGGAAGATTGTTTACCTGGATGCTGAATATTGCGAGAAACTCATCGATCGATATGCTTCGTTCCAAAAGCTTCCAGAACAGCAAAAAAAACCAGGCATTATCAGAAAACGTAAATAATATTAGCAGCCAGACGACCCAAATCAATATCGACAACATCGGGTTAAAGAAAATCCTGGGGAAACTGAGACCTGAACACAGGGTCTTAATCGAACTGGCTTATTTTAAAGGTTATACCCACGAAGAAATTGCTGAAATAGAAGATATTCCATTGGGAACCGTTAAAACACGCATAAGAAACGCATTGTTACAATTAAAAGAATATATGTAACCCGGTGAACCTGCAGGAATACATATCAAGTGGAATTATTGAAAGCTACGTACTTGGACTGGCCAGTGCCGGGGAACGGGTTGAATTCGAGCGTATGTGCGCTGCACACAGCGAAGTGAGAGCCGAATTGGAAAAATTCGGGCTCTCTTTGGAAAGGCAGGCACAAGAGGAGGCTATTACCCCACCGCCAAGTCTCAGGGGAAGAATATTTGCTGAGATTGAAGTCGAAAAAGATAATTGGGAGGACAGGGTTGTTCCCCTCCCACAGCAAAAAGCCATAAATAATACAGCCTGGATTCGTTCGATTGCGGCCGCTGCCGTCATTTTACTTGCAGGAAGTACCGTGCTGAATTTTTATTTCTTTTCCCAATACAAAAAATATATTTCGAAATATGATGAATTAATTGCAAGTCAAAATCAACTGGCAACCCTCAATCAGGCCCTTCAGACCAAATTGCAGAACTATGAATCTGCGATGAATATGATGAAGGACACAGGCATGGAAGTTATTAAACTGGCCGTTGTTCCTTCCAGCCCGAGCGCCGGCAGTATGGCCACAGTATATTGGGATATGCATTCAAGAGATGTATACCTGCTGGTGAACAGCCTTCCAAAACCTGTAGCAGACAAACAATATCAATTGTGGGCTATAGTGGATGGCAAACCCGTTGATGCAGGAATTTTTGATATCGGGAACGACCTGTCTTTTGTAAAAATGAAAAATATCCCCCAGGCCGAAGCTTTTGCAATAACACTTGAAAAAAAAGGCGGAAGCGCCGTTCCGACCATGGATGCCATGTACGTGATGGGGAAGGTAACGGGATAATTTCACTCCTGTTCATTATAAATTCTCCCAAACAATTATTTACTTTATAAACGACAAGGACAAACGCATTTTAACCGAGTCGACTAAACTGTTATCCGGAATGAAAAAACTGAGAAAATATTTAGGCAAACAATATATTGCTATCAGCTGGACAGTAATCATTGGCATTTTGCTTTGCATTCCCGGTTCGATGCTTCCTCAGGAACAGACATTCGCTATTCCAAATTTTGATAAATTGGTACATGTTGCCTTGTTCAGCGGCTTCGTTATTCTCTGGTGCATGTATTTCAGTTCGAAAAATCTGCCAAGAAAAAAACTCCTGCGATTATTTTTTCTCTTTTTTATTATATCCTGCACTTACGGCATCGGGATGGAATTCGTCCAGAAATATTTTATCCCTATGCGTGACTATGATCCATACGATATTATTCTTGATCTGATTGGTGCCGGACTTGGCTATGGGTTTTGTAATATTACCCTTATTGATTAGCAAAGGGCTAAAAAATTAAGCCCCTGTAGAAACAGGGGCCGTAACCAAAACTAACTGCTTATGAGAAAATTGACTGCTTTTGTGTAGTCAAATAGAAAAGACAATTTCATATATATAACGCAAAACAGATGCCAATATTATAAGTCTGTTATTGCTGTCATTAAAAGAACTCAATACAAATTTACGCACTCTCAAGCCTTCGGGATTTATGATCCCTTCATAATAACATTTTTTTAGGGAATGGTAAAGAAATGTTAGTACCGTTTCTCAAACTACTTATGAACTGATTTAAAGAACTCCTACATATTAGACGTAGAAATAAACAAAAAGTTTACAACACAAAGTTAAAAAAATAAAAAAGCTTTTAGCCTGCTCTTTACCGTTAAATCACCGTTTTGTTTTACCCGTTATTCCTTTCATCACGACTTTCCAAAGGACTACATGGAAAACTGTTTATAATCCCTGGTAAGATTGCAGGTACTAACTCGAAAACGAATCAATCCGGAATCAATGTTTATTCTGTGGATAACGGCCTGTCAGAATAAACGATCTGGTTGTGCTATGTGGAATAAGTTCAACAAATTGCGCAATTTCTCTGCCGGTAAGTTTTGCCGATTCCTCTGCTCAGTTTTTCAACAGATTGAGATTTTTAATTCTGCCTGGCCATCTTCTCCGCATTCTCTGCAAATTGAAGGGCGTCAATAAATTCCTGGATACTGCCATTTAATACCTCATTCAGGTTGTATACCGTCAACCCGATACGATGATCCGTAACCCTTCCCTGTGGAAAATTATAAGTTCGAATTTTGGCGCTTCGATCACCGGTACTGACCAGGCTTTTGCGGTGCCTGGCAATTTCTTCTTCCTGCTTACGAACCTGTTCTTCATAAAGTTTTGTGCGGAGCATTTGCATTGCTTTTTCACGGTTCCCCAATTGTGTTCTTTCTGTCTGACAAACCACTACGGTCCCGGTGGGGATATGCGTTAGCAATACCTTGGTTTCTACCTTGTTTACATTCTGACCTCCTGCGCCGCCGCTTCTTGCTGTTTCCATTTTTACGTCACTTTCTTTCAGCTCAAAATCAACCTCCTCCGCTTCAGGCATCACGGCAACCGTAGCGGCGCTGGTATGTACGCGCCCACTCTGCTCAGTATCCGGCACACGCTGAACCCGGTGAACACCGCTTTCAAATTTTAAAGTCCCGTACACGTCATCCCCCGTTACTTCCACCTGTACTTCTTTATATCCTCCGACCGTTCCCGGGCTCTCACTTAAAATGGCGGTTCTCCATCCCTTTTTTTCACAGTATTTCAGGTACATCCTCAGCAAATCGCCGGCAAACAAACTGGCCTCGTCTCCCCCTGTTCCTGCTCTTATTTCAAGAATCGCATTTTTTTCATCCTGTGGATCTTTGGGAATAAGAAGCTGACGGATATGCGCTTCGAGTTTTTCCTTTTTTTCATTTAGCCCGGGCGTCTCTATCTTCGCCAGGTCACGCAGTTCCGCGTCTTCACCCATCAATGCTTCTTTATTAAATTCAATATCATCGAGGAGTTTTTTATATTCCTCATAGGATTGAACAATTTTCTCAAGACTCCGATACTCCTTGCTCATTGCACTGAATTTCCTGTTATCATTGACAATATCGGGATTGGTCAATGCTACACCCAGATCCTCAAATCTCGCCTTAATAGCTTCCAATTTATCTATCATAGTTTTACCTATTTTTATGAATGAGGCTGCTGCGCAGACGGTCAACATTCATTCAGTGGATTTCACTATTCATTATAAGTGAATTGATCATCTAAAAGTTCGCAAAGTTAATCGATTCAGGGTGTAATGGCTTACAGAAAATTCAAGGCAGATTATCTGTTTACAGGATTCGAAATGCTGGACAGCAACCAGGTCCTTATCACAGATCACGAAGGATCCGTGCAGGATATTGTCCCGGCTGAAGAGGCGGGCAGCGATATCGAAATGCTGGATGGACTTCTTTCTCCCGGTTTTATAAACAGCCATTGCCATCTTGAATTGAGTCATCTGAAAGGGTTGATCCCTGAAAAAAAAGGGCTGGTTGATTTTGTTTTTTCGGTGGTCAGTCAGAGACTCCGGCCGGTAGAAGCAATCTCAGGTGCGATTGCTAAAGCGGAAGATGAAATGATTGCCAATGGCATTGTCGGTGCAGGAGATATCTGCAACAACCTGGATACCTACGACCAGAAACAAAAAAACCGTTTGTTGTACTATAATTTTATTGAAGCAAGCGGTTGGCACCCATTGGTTGCTCAGGCACGATTTAACAGGTCAAAAGAATTTCTTGATTCGTTCAAAAAGGAAGAGGCAGACGATCATCCGCGATTATCCATGACTCCTCATGCGCCTTATTCGGTTTCAGAAGAACTTTGGGAACTGATCATGCCCTGGTTTGCCAACAAAACAGCCACCATTCATAACCAGGAATCGAAAAGCGAAGACCAGTTTTTTGAAAGCGGAAAAGGGGATTTGCTGCGGATGTACCATATGATGCAAATTCAGAATGATTTTTTTCGCCCCACCTACAAGAGCAGCCTGCAGTCTTATTTTTCAAAAATGAAGCAGGCAAAAAATGTAATACTGGTCCATAATACTTTTACCCGGGAAGAGGATATACAATATGCCATACAAACGGCGAACAATAACCGAAAATCAGGCTCCTTATATTTTTGTATCTGTGCAAATGCCAACCTGTATATAGAAAATACAGTTCCTCCTGTTGAATTATTGCGTAAGCATAAATGCAATATTGTTTTAGGAACAGACAGCCTGGCAAGCAATCATCAATTGGATATATTAGCTGAAATGAAAACCATTGCAAGCCATTTCCCTTCTATCCCATTAGCGGAACTATTGAAGTGGGCAACGCTGAACGGTGCAAAAGCATTAGAGATGGATGATGTGGCCGGCAGTTTTTCAAAAAGAAAAAAACCGGGAGTCCTATTGATAAAAAACCTGGATGATCTGCATCTTAACGAAAAAGTTTTTGCACAAAGAATTCTTTGACCGGTCAGGCCAATACCGTTTGCAATACCGGCAGCGTTTTTAGTGAACCGAAATCCTGGATGTGGAGGGCATAAAAATTCTGGTAGGCCTGCAAGAGTATCCTACGCCTATCCCGATTTAGTTTGATTTGATTCAATTCCTGTGGTATGGTTGTTTTCAACAATTGTGAAGTAACCGCACTCAGTTCGCCTTCCAGGAAATGCGGATGACGTGGTTGTTCCCTGACAAATACTCCTTCCTGCAAATCAAGATAGGCTCTGTTTTCATTGTAATTGTCCTGTATTCGCAATCCAAAAAACAAAGCCAGGTGTACTGCAAAAAATAAAGGATAATTGGCAACAACCTCTTCATCGGCTTCATCGAGGCTGATCAGTGCATCTTCAGCAAAATGATAAAGATCAGGATTGGGTTCAGGCTGTTTGAGGCATTTGTGCAACAGTTCGATCATGAAAAGGGCCACTGCATTTTTCACCACATCAAAATAAATCTGCTGATAAAGCTGATGCCATTTGAATTCTTTCAGGCGTTGAAGGTTTTTTAATTCATTGTGATAGATAATCAGGTCGAGTATCGCTGCAGGCTGAAACAAATTTGCGCGGGCCGGCATTTTTTTTGAAGAAGCCCTGACACCATTGACAAGATAGGGTTGCAATCCGAACAGCTCCGTATAAATAGAAACGATAATACTGGTTTCCCCATATTTCACTGTTCGCAATACAATACCTGCTGTTTTGTGAACCATAGAATTAAAATTGTCTTCGATCAGGATAAGGGATAAAATTCGGTTAAAATAGTTTTCTTTGTAAGATAATCGTCTATCCGCCTAAACTAACCATTTACTGACCATGTGGGAACATATCGCCCGATTTGTTTTGAAATTCAGACTGGCTTTCCTGCTGATCCTATTGGCCGCTACGGGTTATATGGGATATCATGCCACGAAAGTGCAAATGAGCTATGATTTTATACGGGCCATTCCGACCGATCATCCCAAATATATCATCTACCAGGCCTTTCGTCAAAAATTCGGCGAAGACGGAAACCTGCTGGTGATCGGCATTGAAACAGATAAATTATTTAAGAAAGAAGTCTTCAATGATTACACTTTGTTAAATGAACAGATAAAAAAAATTCCCGGGGTTGAAGAACTGATCAGCATTCCTTATGCAATCAATCTTGTGAAAAACGAGAATCTGGAAAAAATGCAATCAGTCCGTGTGTTTGCAGATCATTACGCTGACCAATCAGCGCTGGACAGCAGCAGGCGGATTTTTTTCAATCTTCCCTTTTACCGGGGGTTATTGTACAATGCGCATACAAACGCTTACCTGCTGGGGATTAATATCAACAAAAACATCATGAACTCACCGAAAAGAAATGCAGTCGTTGCGGAAATTGTAAGGGCGGGCAAAGACTTTGGTGAAAGAGAACATCTTGACATGCACTTCAGCGGTCTGCCCCTCATCCGAACCAATATGGCTACTAAGATAGCAACCGAAATGAAATGGTTTCTGTTTGGTTCAGTCATTCTTTCCGCTTTGATCCTGTTTTTATTTTTCAGAAGCTTTAGCACCATGCTGCTTTCTCTGGGCGTAGTGATTATCGGCGTGGTTTTTAGCATGGGTACCATGGATTTGTTCGGTTATAAAATCACCATCCTAAATGCACTGATTCCGCCGCTGATTGTGGTTATCGGTATCCCCAACTGCATTTATTTTCTAAACAAGTATCATACTTCATTCAGGGAAAAAGGAGATAAGAACCAGGCGCTATTTGAAATGATCCGGAGGATGGGAATCATTACTTTGTTCTGTAATATTTCAGCCGCTATCGGGTTTGGCGTCTTCTCCTTTACATCCAGTGCGATTCTGAAAGAATTCGGAGTGATTGCAGGAATCAATATCATGCTGCTGTTTATCATTTCAGTTATTCTTATTCCGGCAATACTCAGTTATCTTCCCGATCCCAGGGCAATGCATATGCGCTATTTGACGAACAGATGGCTCATGACCATACTGGATGGAATCGAAAGATGGGCTTTGAATCATAAATCACTGATTTATGGAATAACAACTATTGTTGTGGCAATTGCAGTAGCAGGAATATTCAGGCTTCACTCAGTAGGCTATCTTGTCGACGATCTTCCCAAAACCGACCCTATCTACAAGGATCTAAAATTTTTCGAAGAAAATTTCAAAGGTGTCATGCCTTTGGAAATTATTGTAGACACGAAAAGAAAAAGAGGATTGCGTGTCAACATGCTCCAAAACTTTGAAAAAATAAATCAGCTGTCTGACTTTATAGCCTCCGATCCGTCCATGGGTCATCCTTTATCTGTTGTGGAAGGATTAAAATTCGTTCGACAGGCATAT
>DATJWE010000231.1:0-16947 GCA_035501475.1 Puia sp.
CAAGCGAAGAAATCCGGAATGCGCTGCTTGATTTCAAAAAAAGCGGGAAATTTGTTTACGCTTATGGAGACCTCATTTCGCAGAAAGCTTATTACGTAGGAAATGTAGCTGATAAAATTTACTGCAACCCAAAGGGCGGAGTCGACTGGAGGGGATTTGCAACTGTTATTCCCTTTCTGAAAGGTACGCTGCAAAAGCTCGAAATAGAACCCCAGATATTTTATGCAGGCAAATTTAAGAGCGCAACTGAACCTTTTCGTGAAGAAAAAATGACAGACGCCAATCGCCTCCAAACCACCGAATTGCTGAACGATTTATACAATCATTTTCTATACGCTATTGCGAAGGCCAGAAACCTTGATACTGCAGATCTCCGTAAAGCCGTCAATGAACATTCCATCCGCTATGCATCAGACGCTGAAAAATACAAACTGGTAGACGGATTGAAATACGATGATCAAATAAAAGATGAGTTAAGAGAAAAACTGCACATCGGCAGGTTCGAAAAAATAAATTTTATTGCTATCGACAAATACCGCGAAGCAGTGAAAGCGCGGTACAAAAAATCAGGCAAAAACAGGATTGCACTGATTTATGCTGAAGGTGATATTGTAGGAGGGAAGGACGACCAGCAGGAAATCGGGGGTGATGCGTACCGTTCAATTATCCGAAAAATCAGGATGGATAAGGATATCAAGGCCATTGTCATTCGTATTAATTCCGGAGGAGGCAGTGCGCTGGTAAGCGAAAATCTCTGGCGGGAAATCAGTATTACAAGAAAGGAAAAACCTGTTGTGCTGAGTTTTGGTGATGTTTCAGCTTCAGGTGCTTATTACCTTTCATGCAATGCCGACAGCATCTTTGCCGGGCCCTGCACCATTACGGGATCCATCGGTGTGTTCAGCATCCTTCCTAATGCGCAAAAATTTTTTAAAGACAAACTGGGGATTACATTTGACGGCGTAAAAACTGCCCCGGATGCAGATGAACTCACCATGACCAAGCCGCTGTCGGATATGCAAAAAAGATTTATTCAGAATGAAGTGGATAGCATTTATTATAACTTCAAATCAAGGGTCGCAGACGGAAGAAAAAAAACCATGGACTATGTGGACAGCATAGGGCAGGGCAGGGTGTGGAGCGGTGAACGTGCAGTTCAACTCGGTTTGGTAGATCATCTTGGAGATATTCAGGATGCCGTTGATTGTGCAGCCAGGATGGCAAATCTAACTGACTATAGGCTTCGTGAATACCCGGAACCCAAAAGTGCAATTGATTTGTTGCTGAGCAGGTACAGTAAATCGGTCCAGCTAAAAGCCGTAAAAGAAGATTTAGGGGATGAGGGTTTCAGGATGTATCGTTCAATTAAAAAAGTAAAATCAATGATTGGTTCAACCCAGGCAAGGTTGCCCGTTGAAATTGATATTGAATAATGATTCTTTAAATGTATTTGTGATAACTATTTTCTCAAAATAAAATGCCTCAACAATACAGTCAGCTCCGGGCGATGTTGGCCGTTTCAAAAGCCAGTTTCAGAGCTATTTTCAGAAGTCCTTCAGCAGTTACTTTTAGTTTTGGTTTTCCTCTGATTTTTATTTTGGTCTTTGGGTTTATCGGTGGTGGCGGAGTTTCTGTCGATATTGGAATGCAGCGGCTTGCCGATACCAATAATTACGCAATCCTGGCCCTGCTGAGAAATCCGCTTGTGCACCTTGTCCAAAAAGATTCTGTGGAATTGCGTCGGGACCTGGAAAAGGGAAGAATCGCTGCGATCATTTCCATCGACTCTGTCAAAACTCCGACCGGGTACTGGCAATACCAGATTACCCCGCTTACTTCAAGTGCCAGCGGGTCACAATATCCGATTCTCCGGTCTTTTCTGGCGGAAAGCATCCAACGCGTAGTGCAAAACAGCAGAGCGGCCGACTTCGCGCCCTTTGTCATTCATGAGAAAGCGCCTATACCTGGTCGTAAGTACACCCTGATCGATTTTATTCTTCCCGGGATGCTTGGGTTTTCACTATTGAGCGCCGGGATATTCGGGGTGGCCTTTTTATTTTTCAATCTCAGGCAAATGCTGGTCCTGAAAAGGTTTTATGCCACGCCGATTAGCAGGAAATATATTGTTTTGGGGGAAGGATTAAGCCGAGTATGTTTTCAGCTGCTGACAGCTATAGTGATCATTGTGGGTGGTCATTTTGTTTTTAAATTCACGCTCATTCATGGAATACAGACTTTTTTGGAAATGATGATCCTGAGTTTTTTCGGGCTGGTGATATTTATGGGATTCGGATTTATTGTCAGCAGTGTGGCCAAGAATGAAAGCTCTATTCCACCCTTTGCCAATCTTGTCACATTGCCGCAGTTTCTGTTGGGCGGGACTTTTTTCTCCACGACTGCCTTCCCAGTATGGCTTCAGAAATTTTGCGAAATACTTCCTTTAAAACAATTAAATGATGCCATGCGCAATGTCGCATTTGAAGGAGCGCATCTATCAGGTTGCCTTAAACAACTGGGAATACTTGCCGTTTGGGGAATTGTGGTGTACGCCGTCGCTATAAAAGTTTTCAAATGGGAATAAAAACAAAGAAAGCAGCAACTTAGCATTCATGCGATTCTTAAAACTGGTTTTCATCAGCATCATTGTACTATTCATAGTAGTGACTTTTGTTTTTTCTCTTTTTCCTGCTGATATTCATTTGTCAAGGGTAATCAGCATACAGGCTCCGAGCGAAAAAGTTGCTGCAGCAGTCAACGATCTTAATACCTGGAAAGACTGGAACATCATGGTCTCAGAAAATTCAGCAACACCTGATTCCGTTTCTAATCCCTCTTCCGGTGAAGGATCCTTTATAGTACGAGGCCCCATGCGGATAATAATTACCCGGAGCAGTAAGGACACCATTGCCACCCACTGGGAACAAAAAGGGAAAAAACAATTTAATGGGGGGTTCGCCATCTCGGAGGCACAGCGGTCAGGTACTTATGTCGAATGGTATTTTGATTTTCATTTTCGGTGGTATCCCTGGGAAAAACTGGGGAGTATTTTCTACGATAAGCAAATAGGACCACTGATGGAAAAATCACTGGTCAATTTGAAAAGTTATATTGAGAATCACTAATTTTATTTAAATCTAATTCTTTCACAAAATTTACCAAAATGAAAAGCATATTTTTCTTATCGGGAATTTTATTTATCGGACTGGTGGCCTGTGGTCAACGAGTCAGTCCGCATGATACCGTTCAGACAAAAAACATAAAAGTCACCTATGGACGCCCTTATAAAAAAGGAAGGGATATTTTTGGGAAACTGGAACCTTACGGAAAAGTGTACCGCTGTGGTGCTGATGAAGCAACCACCATCACTTTCGCAAAGAATGGAACTTTTGGCGGAAAACCGGTAAAAGCTGGAACGTATACTTTATTCGTCACTCCATATGCAGACAAATGGACCGTCATCCTCAATTCCCAACTGGGTCAGTGGGGAGCTTTTAAATATGACCAATATAAAGACAAGGATGTGCTGCATGTTGATGTTCCCGTCAAGAATCTTAGTTCGCCGATAGAGCAACTCACAATTCGTTTTGCAGGTCCGGCGATGGTTATTGAATGGGATAAGACTCAGGTATCTGTTCCGGTTAATTTCAGTTAACGATATTAATTATTTTATCCGCAACTGTTGGATTGATAAATATTCACAATTTGCGCCTTCGTGTCTCTGCGTGAGACTTCTTTTGAAGAAAGAATTCTCGCAATGGCACGAAGGCACAAAGATTTATCTTCATTGAAATCCCTATCTCAAAAAATTTTATTCGATTAGCTCAAGTAAAAAATCATACACCCTGTTTAACTCATCTTCGGTTATGCAATAAGGTGGCATGATATAAACAGTATTCCCCAATGGGCGCAGATAAATCCCTTTTTGCATGGCATTTTCCGTAACCGATGCACTGATGGTATTGAGATAGCCATCCTCGCCCCCGATCATCTCAAAAGCCACAACGGTTCCCAACTGACGAAGGTTTTTTATCGTATATCCCTTGCTGTCGGAGAGTGAATATTTACCAGCAAGCCGGTTCATAAAATTCTTATTGTATTCCACGATACGATTAATCTGCTGCAGGCATTCTTTTTTTTCAAACAAATCCAGGCTGGCCAGGGCTGCGGAACAGGCAATGGGGTTGGCCGTAAAAGAATGGCCATGAAAAAAAGATTTTGATTTATCGTCACTGAGAAAGGCATCAAAAATGTTTTGGGAAGAAGCGGTAACTCCCATTGCCATTGTTCCCCCTGTCAATCCTTTGCTCAGACAGATAATGTCCGGTCCGGCCTGCATATATTCTCCCGCAAATAATTTTCCTGTTCTTCCGAAACCGGTCATCACTTCATCTGCAATACAAATTATATTTTTTGATTTTATGGTTACAAGAAGATCGTCGAGAAGACTTGGATCGTAGATATGCATTCCTCCTGCTGCCTGGAGAAGAGGTTCATAGATGAAGCAGGCTATTTCATCCCCATTCAGTTCGAGAAATTTTTTGATCCCATCAATATTTTCCTGCGTTGGTGTATCGATAAAAATAACTTCAAATAAATAGTCATAAAAAGCCAGCGTAAACACGCCACGTTCGCTGACACTCATCGATCCGAACGTATCACCATGATAAGAATTTCTGAAAGCAAGGATTTTATTGCGACCTTTGGCTGATTGGTTCTTCCAATACTGGATCGCCATTTTGATTGCTACTTCCACGGCCGTGGACCCATTGTCCGAATAGAATATTTTTGAAAAATGCCCTGGAAGAATTTGAAGTAATCGCTCTGCCAGCTTGATGGCAGGTTCATGGGTAAAGCTGGTAAAAATTACCTGCTGCAGTTTTTTTGCCTGCTCATATATTTTTTCCGCTATGTACGGATGAGCATGACCGTGGATATTGACCCACCAGCTGCTGATGGCATCGATATAGGTCTTATTATTTTCATCAAACAGCAGGGCTCCTTTGCCATACAAAACAGGAACCGGTGGAACCATATTCTTATGCTGGGTATAAGGATGCCAGATCACCTGCTGATCTCTTGCTGTCAACGACATCGGTATAAGATATTATTTGAATTAGCAATTATAATTTATTGACACTGAGACTTGATCGTCGTCAAAGATAAAGCGGTATTAAAAAGAACAATTATGCAACGAATGATAGCATTAATTTGTCAGATAGATCAACATAAGGGTTGATGGATCATCGCCAACTGGTAAAAGATTGTTTAAGGGGCAAAACTGCCGCTCAAAAGCAATTGTACGACTATTTTGCCGATACAATGCTGGGGATATGCTATCGGTATACCAAATCCATGGCGGATGCAGAAGATGTATTGCAGGAAGGTTTTATAAAGGTTTTTAAAAACCTCGAGCAGTACAGGTTCCAGGGTGAATTGGGAGGGTGGATCAGGCAGATCATGGTCAATACCGCAATTAATTATCTGAAAAAAAACAGCCGGTATCAGTCCGAGCTATCATTCACCGACTCCAATCTTCACCTGGTATCAGATGATGATCCCGAAGTTTTAATGAGTATAAAAGAACTGGCCGAACTGATCAGGCAGTTGCCCCCAGGGTATCAAACCATTTTCAACCTGCATGCAATGGAAGGATACAGTCACGTGGAAATCGGACAGATGATTGGTATTAATGAAGGAACCTCGCGCTCACAGTATGCCAGGGCAAGGGCATTATTGATCAGCTGGATAAAAAAGAACTCAACAGATGCAAAAGCAGAAACATATGCAAGACCGTGAATTTGAAAAACAAGTCCGACAAAAAATGGAGGAACTGAAGTTCAGTCCTTCTACAGCTGTGTGGACGGGCGTGGAGAAAGAAATCACTAAGGATAAAAAACGAAGGAGGCCAATACTTGTTTTCTTTTTGCTTGGGGCCCTGCTTTTATCCGGTTCCTTGTACCTGTTATATCCCGGTATAACTAATAAACGAAACCTTGCAAAGACTGAAAAGACAAATTCAAAAATAAAAGAAGAAAAACTGAATCCTTCGACAAAAGACGGCAATGCAACCGAATCTGACCAGCAAAAAAACAAAAAATCTGCAGCGACAGAGCCGTTTTCAGCTAAGCATTCAGATGTAAAAAAAGAAAAACCTGTATATCCTGCTGAAAAAAATGCTGATCACGGTAACCTGTTTATCAAACAAAAAACAAATAAGAAGGGAGTGCAATACTTTGTCGGTTCAACCCAAAAAAATAATCTTGTGAACGATAAGTCCGCGGAAAATGAAACGGTACAGGTGGAACCAGAGGCAACAAAAAAAGAAATTACTGCAAGAATAGCGAGACTGCACCACGAAAAATCAGATTTTCCAATACCAGATATTCTGAACGAGAAAATTAGAGAAAATAATTTTGCATATATAAAAACCGGAGCAGCAAAACAGCAGAATTCAAAAAAGATTAAACCCTGGACGATTGGTTTTTCCGCAGGAGCGGGTTTTTCCAATATATACCAGGGTTTCTTTGAAACAGCAAAAGTTGGAAATAATGCAAGCCCGAGTTATGGAACGACCAATCCAGGGGCTTCGGGCGGCTATCAGGGTCCTTCATCAATCGGGGGTGGATTTTCTTATTCGGCAGGAATGCTTTTTCAAAAAGCCATTGGAAGGCGATCTTCTCTTTCCCTTGGGCTAAACTATCATTATTATTCCACCAGCATTCAGACCGGAGCCAAGATAGACAGTACGATCACTTTGTATAACAATACATATCCATTAACGCCCAGCACTTACAGGGGCTATTATGTTGTGGGTGAAACGAATACCCACACCAATCGATACCATTTTATTGAATTGCCGGTCAATCTCCTGTTTCAAATCAATCAAAGTAAAAAAATGCCAATTTTCTGGGAAGCAGGTATCTTATTGTCGTACATGGTGGCAAGTGATGAGCTGCATTTTAACGACATTTCGGGTGTTTATTATAATGACAAGAGTTCATTTAATAAGATGCAATTAAACGCTGCCACCGGGTTAATGATCGGATGGCATTTCAAACATGGCCCTTTGTTTCAGGCTGGCCCCCAATTTCAATATGGAATAACAGGTCTGCTTCCCAATTCTTCAGGTTCACAACAGCATTTATTTTTTGGCGGATTGAAAGTAGACATTCTTCTTCCCAAAAAAAACTAACATGAATGCAACGGTGATTTTATTTTTCCTGTCAGCATACAAAACAGGAAAATATGAAAAGAACATGCGCTAGTCTTTTTACTTCCGGATTTTTGATTTTTCTTTTCTCATCCGGTTGCATGAAAGATAAAATCACTCACACATACACGATCCAGACACCCGTCTATCAAAAATTAACACAAATAAGAGCAAGTATAAAGAGCGGGCCCGCAACTCCACTTTCGAACATTGGCAAAGTGTATGTGATGGGAAATTATATTTATCTCAACGAAGTTGATAAAGGCATTCACATTATCGACAATAGCCTTCCTTCAAATCCCCGCAATATTGCATTCATCAACATCCCGGGAAATGAAGACCTTGCCATTAAAGGATCAACTCTCTATGCAAATGCTTATGGCGACCTTGTTGCGTTTGATATCAGTGACCTGACACATATTAGTCCGGTGAAATTTCTTACCAATGTTTTTCCCGATCTAAGCGGCAATTATTCAACAACAACTGATCCTGATTCTATCACTATAATCGTCGGCTGGATTTCAAAAGACACCACAGTAGATTATAATCCTGGAGGGGCGATTATTTATCCCCTGGGGGGGCCCGTTCTCTATTTTGCAGCGGTTCCGGGTGCTGCAAGTTCGGCAAATAACAGCACAGGTACGGGAACAGCCGGATCCACTGCAAGATTTGCAGCAGTAAATAATTATTTATACACTATTACCAATTCATCGCTGAATGTATTTGATATCAGTAGTACAGGCAATCCTTCAGTTGCAAACAAGCTTTTTCTGGGATGGAGTGCAGAAACAATGTTTCCTCTGAATAATAAACTGTTTATCGGAACTACGACCGGAGTATTGGTGTATGATATTCAATCATCGGCTGCAAATCCGGCGATGATCGGAGAATGTGTTCATGTAAATGCCTGTGATCCGGTAATCGCAGATGATCGCTATGCTTATGTCACCCTGAGTGATGGGAACAAATGCGGCGGCTTTTCAGATGAGCTCGATATTGTGGATACCAAGGATTTGTACTATCCAACCAGTGTTATTCTGGATCCCATTCCAACCAATGCCAGTTCCGCCATCATAAAAAAATATCCGCTCACTCATCCGGAAGGGCTTTCTAAAGACGGCTCTTATCTATTCATTTGTGACGGAAAGGATGGGTTAAAAGTTTACGATGCAAGCGACGTAACCAGTCTCAAAATGTTGGATCACCTGAATACTCCGGAAGCCAGGGACGTGATTACAATAAACGGGTTGGCTATTTTGATCACAGCGCAGGGATTATATCAATTTGATTACAGTGATATCAACAATATTCATTTGGTCAGCAAAATATCCGCAGGCTTTAGTTACTAAGGCGCTAACCTCTGAAACCAGGTCAAAAAATGGCTAATATGAAATATCTGCTGATTGTTCTGTTTTCCTGTTTTGTTGGAGATAAACTTAGCGCGCAGGAAAATAAAACCGCTGTCATGACAGAAAAGAATTTACAATTTCATTCGATCAACCAGGCAGGTTTGCTGGAGGGCGAATCAGGTTCAGCGTTTCAATTGCAAACTATTAACGGATTGGCATACCGATCCTGGTTTGTGGGAATCGGGTTGGGGTTGGATTATTATCGCCTGCGAAGCATTCCGCTCTTTTTTGACCTCAGAAAAGAATTTGGCCGTTCAGCAGGTCGTTTTTTTCTATATGCAGAAGGAGGAATTGATTTCGCATGGGCAACCGACAAACAGAAAAACGATTTATCCGAATATCCTTACCCTGTGAATGATTTTCAAAATGGACCATACGCTGCTGCCGGCATCGGCTACAAAATAATTTTTACCAGAAATCTGGCCCTGGTTATTTCTCCCGGTTTCAGTTATAAGAAAACAGAGTTGAAGTCATCCAATACGATTTGTCCATTCCAGGGCCCTTGTTTCGTGGATAATAACCTATATGATTATAATTTCTACAGGTTTTCGTTAAACCTCGGTCTTGTTTTCTGAACGTGAAAAACCGAGACAATGTTTTCAGGTTTGATCAGGCTCACTTTTTTTATGCTGCCCCGATTGCTGAATGAATTTTAGGTTTCTTTTTATCCCCTCGAATTTTGCACGTTTCAATGGTGAGCGATGAAATATTGTTTTAAATTTTTCTTCAGTGAGCTCTTCCCAGTCAGCCGTAGTAAAATTGAGGATTTCGGGAATGGGTGTGAATGCTATTTCGTTTGTAGGTTTTGAGAACCTGTTCCACGGGCATACATCCTGGCAGGTATCGCATCCAAACATCCATCCTTCAAATTTTCCTTTCATTTCTTCAGGAATAAGTAAATCTTTCAGTTCAATCGTGAAATAAGAAATACATTTGCTTCCGTCAATGATTCTATCATCCAGGATGGCATCGGTTGGGCAGGCATCAATACACCGGCGGCAGGTTCCGCAGAAATCGCCGGCAAACGGATCATCATATTCCAATTCAAGATCCACAATCATCGTAGCAATGAAAAAGAAAGAGCCACTAGGTTTATTAATCAGGTTTCCATTCTTACCAATCCAGCCGAGACCACTTCTCATAGCCCAGCTTTTTTCCAGCACCGGTGCGCTGTCAACAAATCCCCGCCCATGCACTTCCCCAATATGTTCTTTGATTTGTCCAAGTAAAAAATGAAGTTTAGGTTTGATCACATCATGATAATCGTTGCCATAAGCATACTTTGAAATGGCGGGCGCATTGCTTATTTGTCTTTCTGACGGATAATAATTCAACAATAAGGTAATGACTGATTTTGCGTCCGGAACCAATTTAGCGGGATCCGTTCTCAGGTCAAAATAATTCTCCATATACTTCATCGAACCATGCATCCCTTTCCTGAGCCATTGCTCGAGTCGACGGGCATCTCCGTCCAGCTTTTTGGCAGCGGCAATACCGCAATAGTCAAAGCCTGCCTGTGAAGCAATTTGTTTTATAAACTGTGTATGGCCGGTTGTTTTCATTGTAAAAATTGCCACTAAGTGTTTTTTTAAAAAATAATTTTTATATTTTTAAAACGTTATTTAAACCCCAAACTTCTAACATGAAACCAAAACAATTGCTTCCGGCAATCGCATTCCTGCTATTGTTTTCCCAAAATTACCTCTACGCACAGGAAAAACTAAACATTAAGTTCGGTAAAGTAAGTCCCGAGGATTTTGATCTTTCCAAAAACAAATTTGATACGGGTACCGCAGCAGTCATCATTGCCGACATAGGCAATACTTCATTTGAAGGAAATAACAAAGGTGATTTTACCCTCCTGTTCAAGCATTACGAACGTATTAAAATCCTGAATAAGAATGGTTTTGATGCTGCCAGTGAGAGCATCATGGTCTTTTCAGACGGGTACGACGAAGAAAAGTTGAGTGATCTCAAAGCAATGACCTACAATCTGGAAAACGGGAAAGTGACCGAGACAAAATTTGATGATAAATCCATTTTTACTGACAAGATCAATAAATATTATGCAAGGAAAAAATTTACCCTGCCGGCCGTAAAAGAAGGCTCGATTGTTGAAATTGAATATACAATCAAAACGGACTCCTATTCGCATTTGCGCTCCTGGAGTTTTCAGGGCGAATATCCCCGATTGTGGAGCGAATACCAAGTAACTATCCCCGAGTTCTTTCATTATGTCGCCGTCAAACAGGGTGATCAGTCATTTTATATTAGCACGAATAGGGAAGTACCCGTTTCATACACAGTCAGGGAATCCGGTGGAACTGACAAGGATGATATTTATCAAATTACTGGCAGTGCAACCGAGAGCAGGTGGGTCATGAAAGATATCCCTGCGTTGAAAGAAGAAAACTTTACTACTACCATACTCAATCATATTTCAAAAGTTGAATTTCAATTGCACTATGTTCAGTTCGGTCCTTCCGGTGAAAGACATAATTATATGGACAATTGGTTTACCGCCAGTGAAAAATTGCTAAACAGCGAATATTTCGGCAAGGCGCTGGATGAAGACAATCACTGGATGAATGAAGAACTGAAAACCCTGACTGCAGATTGCCATAACAACCTGGACAGGATAAATAAAATATTCGGTTATATAAGAGATAATTTTACCTGTACCGATCATGACGCTCTTTATACAGATAATTCTCTTAAAACAGTTTTCAAAAAAAAGAATGGAAATGTAGCAGAGATCAATCTGCTGCTGACGGCGATGCTTCGCCACGAAAACATTACTGCCTATCCCATAGTGCTCAGCACACGCGACAATGGATACAGCAGCGAAACCTATCCCATGATCAACCGCTTTAATTATGTGATCTGTTCCGCGAAAGACAACGATAAAACATATTACCTGGATGCAAGCCAACCTCTTATTGGATTCAATCACCTGCCTATTGACTGTTATAACGGACAGGCAAGAATTATCGACAAAGAAAAGCCCTATGTGGTATACTTTAATTCTGATTCATTAAAAGAGTCAAAATTGACTTCTGTGATCATTATAAACGATGAAAAAGGGCATCCCAGCGGCAGTTTCCAATCCATCCTGGGGTATTACGAATCTTTTGATACACGCGAAACAGTTAAAAAGAGATCCCAGAAAGAATTTTTTAAAGACATTCAAACCGCTTACGGTTCCGATATCACGTTGGAAAATCCGGTCATCGATTCGCTGACTAAACTGGACGATCCGGTCAAAATTTCTTATGACTTTGAGCTTAAGAATATGAATGATGATATTATTTATTTCAACCCGATGCTTTCAGAAGCTTATAAAGAAAATCCTTTTAAATCCGCAGACAGGAAATACCCGGTGGAGATGCCCTATTCTTTCGATGAAATTTACACCTTCAGCATGGATATACCCGAAGGTTACATTGTTGAAGAAATACCCAAATCAGTAAGAGTGGCATACAATGAAAATGAAGGTTTATTCGAATACCTTATTCAGAAAAATGAAACAGGTATCCAGATGCGTTCCCGGATAAAAATGAATAAAGCATTTTATGCGCCGGACGAATACAATACCCTGCGTGATTTCTTTGCTTATATCGTAAAAAAACAAGGCGAACAAATCGTTTTTAAAAAGAAAAAATGATTTTTTCATATGATCCACATGAAACGGACAATAATTTTCGGATTGATAATATATGCGCTAATCCATCACAAACTATATGCACAAAAATCTCCGGATATTAAATTCGGCAAAGTAAATCCTGCAGATTTCGATCTATCTAAATTCAAATGGGATAGCGGTTCGGCTGCAGTCATCATCATGGATTTTGGCGAAGTCCATTACGAAAAAGATCAGCGAAACAACCTGAAATTCGTATTCACCCATTACAGAAGAGCAAAGATCCTGGATAAGAGAGGATTTGATCTGGCCAGTACGCAGATGCTTGTCTACTCGAAAGGCGGAACTATGCAAAAGATAACCGAATTAAAAGCAGCAACCTACAACCTTGAAAATGGGCAGATCACCCAAACAAAACTGGATAATAAATCAGTTTTTACAGAGAATTACAGTCCAACTATTGAAGCAGAAAAATTTGCTTTACCTGCGGTGAGGGAAGGTTCTATCATCGAATATTCCTATACCCTTGAATCTCCGATTGGCTTTAATTTACCTAGCTGGGATTTTCAGGGGAAGTATCCCTGTTTGTGGAGTGAATACAGGGCAACAATTCCTGAATATTTCAATTTTGTATTTCTGACCCAGGGTTACCAGCCTTATTATGTTAATTCAAGTAGTGCAACTCCCTCGAATGAGTATGGAATACCAGTTTCAGGAACTGATCATCGCTGGGTAATGAAAGATATTCCTGCCATCACCGAAGAGAATTTTACATCAACAATAAAAAATCATATTGCCAAAATAGAATTTCAATTGTCAGCAATCCAAATGCCCGGAGGCTTTTACCAGAAATCATTGTCCGATTGGCCAACAATCAGTGAGAACCTGATGAAAAGTGAAAACTTTGGCGCGGATTTATCCAGAAACAATGGCTGGCTTGACGATGATCTTAAAAAAATTACGAAGGGATCATCAGGAATGCTGGAAAAAATGCAAAGTATTTTCTCCTTTGTACGAGATAGTTTTACTTGTACTGGAAATGCAGGGATATTTATTTTTAGTCCCTTAAAATCAATCTTTAAAAACAAAACCGGTAGCGTGCCTGAAATTAATTTACTCCTTGTTGCAATGCTCAATCATGAGGGCATTCAGGCAGATCCTGTAATTCTGAGTACCAGGGACCATGGATTTCCAAACGACACATACCCGCTAATTGAAAAATATAATTATGTGATATGCCTTGCAATAGCCGATTCATCTTATTATGTTATGGATGCCAGCCAAAAATTAATGGCTTTTAACCATCTGCCCGAATATTCTTATAATGGTCAGGCGATGGTGATCAGAAAAGAGAACCCGGTTCCCGTCTATTTCCTGGCAGATTCCGTAAAAGAAAAAAAAATAACCTCCGTATTCATCATCAATGGAGAGAAAGGTGGTCTTACAGGAAGCTTCCAAACCACGCTGGGACAGTTTGGATCGTATGACATAAGAGAAAAAATCAGAAAGGCTTCTCTTAAGGAATATTTCCGGGAGTTACTGACGACCTATGGTCTGGATTTAAAAATAGAAAATGAAGGAATAGATTCGCTTCACAGCCTGGATGATCCGGTGAGCATTCATTTTGATTTTACCCTGAACACGACAGGAAAAGAAGATATGATTTATTTTACTCCGTCAGTCGGGGAAATATATAGAGAAAATCCACTTAAATCGACAAAGAGGGTTTATCCTGTTGAAATGTCTTCAGCAATGGACTATGTTTATGTGTTAGATATGGAAATTCCCACCGGATATAAGGTCGAAGAAATGCCAAAACCGACGAAAATAACACTAAACGAAACGGATGGTTTTTTTGAATATTTAATTCAAAGAAGCGAAACCAATATACAATTGAGAACCCGTGTTAAATTGAATAAGGCCTTCTTTCCCCCGGAAGAATACAATACTTTGCGCGATTTTTTCAATTATATTGTAGAAAAACAAAGTGAGCAAATCGTCTTCAAAAAGAAAAAGTAGCTTATGAGAATTTGGATGTTATTTTTCTTCATAACCTCGTTTTCAGTCCTGAGAGCCCAGAGTTATAACGCACAATTAATTCCGGACTCACTTAAAACAAATGCACATGCAGTTAAGCGTTACGACGAGATTATCCTTGAAATAAAATCTCCTGCAAAAGCCATAGAACATGAACACCATGTCTATACCATACTCGATGAAGAGGGTGATGTCCATGCCAAATACCTGAGCGGGTATGATAAATTTATAAGCATCAATTCTATTTCAGGTACTTTATACGACGCATCAGGAAAGGAAGTAAAACATATCAAGAAAAAAGACATGCAGGATATCAGTGCCGGTGACGAAGAAAGTCTTATGACTGATATCCGATACAAGGTATACGATTTCTATAATCACAGCTATCCTTACACAGTCGACTTTGAAGAGGAGGACGAAGTCAACGGAATTCTTGAGATCTCAGACTGGTTTCCACAGGATAATTTCAATTTATCTGTGCAATACAGCAAATATGTTATCATCGCACCAAAGGATTACCAGGTGAGATATAAGCCTTTTAATTGCTCTATTCAACCTGCGGTCACAGAAAATGGGAATAACAAAATTTATACCTGGGAGATAAGAAACCTGCCTGCCATCACTAATGAACCTATTGCGCCGGCGCTTCGATATATCGTTCCGGGAGTATTGATGGCTCCTTCTGATTTTGAAGCAGAAGGATATAAGGGTAATATGTCGACCTGGGAAGGCTATGGAAGGTTTATCTATGACCTTCTCAAGGGAAGGGATGTGTTGCCTGAAGATGTAAAGAAGAAAGTCCATGAATTAACTGACAACTTAACTGACCCGAAAGAAAAAATAAGTGCACTGTATAACTATCTTCAAAAAAATACAAGGTATATCAGTATACAACTCGGTATCGGCGGATTGCAGCCTTATGATGCGAATTACGTGGCCACGAAACGCTATGGCGATTGCAAGGCCCTCTCTAATTTCATGGTTGCTTTATTAAAAGAAGCCGGAATAAAAGGGAACTCAGTAGTGATTAAATCAGGCAATTTTTCTTCGACGGTTGATCCTGATTTTTCCTGTGATCAGTTCGATCATGTAATTTGCTGTGTCCCGCTACAAAAAGATACCGTGTGGCTTGAATGTACGAGCCAGAGTCTGCCGGCAGGTTACCTGAGTGGATTTACTTCTGACCGGTATGGCCTGCTGATTGACGAAAGCGGCGGAAAGCTGGTACATACTCCTAAATATGGCCTGAAGGATAATATACAAACCAGGAAAATAAGCGCTACGATAAATAACGAGGGAAATCTTACCGCTGCGATCTATACAAAATATAAAGCCATGCAGCAAGATGAATTGGAAGAAACGCTCAATTATCTTTCAAAGGACAAACTCATGGAATGGCTAAAAAAAGATATTGATCTACCCACTTATGATGTAAACAAATTTGACTATGCGCAGGAAAAAAATATCTTGCCGCCGGTAATTGACGAATCTCTTGAACTGACAGTCAGCAATTATGCCCAGGTAAGCGGCAAAAGATTATTCATCAGCCCAAATATTATGACCCGGGCAAACCACAGGTTGAAAACTGATGAGGAAAGAAAATATCCTGTCGAATTGCATTACGAGTATCGTGATGTTGACTCTGTTGAAATAAATATTCCGGCCGGATACCAACCCGAAGCCATTCCACAGGACATTAAACTGGATAATAAATTCGGCAAATACATCTGCTCAATCAAAGTGGGACCGGATAAAATCATTTATTATCGTTTCCGTGAACAATACGGCGGAACATTTCCGGCAACAGATTATAGCGAGCTTGTAAAATATTATGAACAATTATACAAGGCAGATCACAGCAAGGTAGTACTGGTCAAAAAAGAATGACAACCTGATTACTTTTGCTCCACATGAAGTCGGTGAAAAAAACGATGAATGGCGGGTGCCAGGATAATGCCAATATTAGTAATGAAGACCACTCCGCTGAAAAGAGCATAGAATGAAGAGAACCAAATGCCGCCTGTAGTTTTGATTTCCACAACCGGACCCATTCCGCTCAATATCATCGATGCGTTATGGAGGGAATCAAGCCAGGGAATCCCCGCTGTAAAATGATATCCCATGACGCCAATCATCAGACAGAAAAAAATTATTGATATTCCTAATGCAAGGCATTTTGCGATTCGCCGATGGTAAACATGCCGGGACGCGAGGGGCTGACGTTTGTTCTCAAACATATATAGGTTTGTTATATAAAAATAAAAAGATTGTTTTTGACAGCATAATTCGCTTCAGTAAGAAAATGCTTTGTTAAATTGCCGGCTCATTTCCCCCCGGATGAAATATCTCTTAGGTTATGATATCGGATCCTCTTCGGTAAAAGCAGCCCTGCTTGAAGCCGCTACGGGTAAGGTTGTGGGCTCCGTTTTTTCGCCTCCGACCGAAATGGAGATTTCATCTCCTTCACCGGGATTTGCAGAGCAGGATCCTGAATTGTGGTGGAAAGAATTAGTTCACGCCACAAAAAAATTAAACCAACAATTTTCATTCAAACCGGATGAAGTCATTGCTATCGGCATTTCTTATCAAATGCATGGGTTGGTTTGTGTAGGCAGGAATCATCAACCATTGCGTCCGGCCATAATCTGGTG
>DATJWE010000232.1:0-102668 GCA_035501475.1 Puia sp.
TTCCCGGGAAAAAATAAAGTTCTACAGCCGAATCAGAACTGTTGTACAACGGAAATTTAAGGTAGATGTCTTTTCCAACTGTAATCAAAGGGATTCTCTTTTCGAAGTCGGTTGGAATTTTTTGCGAGATGTCTAATGATAAAATATCCTTATCGGGAAGCGAATTTTTTTTGAATGTGGTATAATAGATCGATTGTTTGATTGTATCGATAGGGTCTGATTTTGCTACATCCGTAATTCCGGAATCTATCGTAACCTGGGATATTCCCACATGCGAAATAAACAACAAGGAAAGCAGGCAGATTTTTTTGAGGAATGCTTTGGAGGAAATATAATGATCTGGCTGAAAAAAGCGGCAGGACATGATATCGACGATCAAATTTTTCATGGCCAAAGGTTGTTGCGCAAGGATCAGATATTGTTCCGTAATTTAAGATACATTAATTCGGTGAAAAATGGAAGCGTACACATACAATTATTAATTACTTAAACCCGTTAAGAAACTTAGTCTAGTTATAACGGGTTACTTATCTTTGTTACCATGGCGAAGCGCTCGAAATCAAAGAAAAGCCAGTCGTCCGGCCCCGATAAACTGAAGCCTGAAAAAGAAGAAAAGGTATCGGTTAGGCAGGTTATTCAGGATGGACGCATCCGTAAGATTACCGGCGCTGTTCTATTGCTGCTGGCCTCCTTTCTTTTTATTGCTTTTGTTTCCTATCTGTTTACCTGGAGGGAAGACCAGGACAAAGTGTTCAGGGGTGCGTCCATTTTGTGGCCCTCAACTGATGTAAAAGTGGCTAACCTGCTGGGGAATCTGGGGGCATATATTTCACATCTCTTTTTTTATAAGGGTTTTGGTATCGCTTCTTTTTTCATTTGCTCTTTCTTTTTCACAACGGGAGCCAACCTCCTTTTTGCCAAAAAAATATTTTCTATCAGTCGTAATCTTCGCTATGTTGTTGTCAGTACTTTATTTTTCTGTGTGGCTTTAGCTTTTATAGCAAAGGGAAGCAGTTTCTCGTGGGGTGGGGCAGTGGGTGAAATGATCAGTGACTGGCTGACCCGCTTCCTTGGCAAAATAGGAACTGGTGCATTACTTTTCGTAGGCGCTTTAGCGTATTTTATATGGAGATTTAACCCGGTTTTTAAAGTCCCCCGACTCCCTCAGAAAAAAGAAAGACTACCGGTTGCGGCAACGGAAACCGGAGCGAAATTATTTGTGGAAGAATCATTCGGCGACGAAAAAGGAAATTCATTGAAGAGTGAAGGCGGGATTGTGGTAATTCCTCCCAAACCGGATCCTAACAAGGACGACTTGAATTTTTCGTTGATTGAAAAGGAAATGCCGGAGGAAGAGGAAGTGGAAAACAAAAGCCAGATTCCCCAGGCACAGGTGCAGAAAATTACTGTCATTAAACCTGACGATCAAAATAAGACAGTAGCTAAACCCAAAGCGGCATCGCTGGAACTGGAAGTAAAAAAGGGCGCTCAGGAAGAAACAGAATCTGATAGAGGCAACGATTCAATCCCCAGAGAAAAACTCCAGCCATTACCTGATTACGAGCCAACATTGGATCTGCGCAACTACAGATATCCTTCACTCGATCTCCTCGACTCTTATGGGAATGAAAAAATAATCCAGGATGCAGGCGAACTGGAGACGAATAAGAATCAGATTATCGCCACCCTGAAAAACTATGACATAGATATTCAGAAAATAAGCGCGACAGTAGGGCCGACAGTTACACTATATGAAATTGTTCCTGCTGCCGGCATTCGTATTTCGCGAATTAAGAATCTCGAGGACGATATTGCCTTAAGTCTGGCTGCGCTGGGTATTCGCATTATTGCTCCGATTCCGGGGAAAGGCACGATCGGGATTGAAGTGCCGAATGTGAAGAAAACAGTCGTGAGTATGCGCACTTTGCTTTCTTCCGAAAAATTCCAACATAACAATTTCAACCTTCCGATTGCTATCGGTAAAAAAATTGACAATGAGAATTTCATTGTTGACCTGACCGCAATGCCTCACCTGCTGATGGCGGGCGCCACAGGACAGGGTAAATCCGTTGGGATCAATTCGATCCTCGTATCCCTGCTTTATAAAAAACATCCTTCACAGCTTAAACTGGTATTAGTTGATCCCAAAAAAGTTGAACTGAGTTTATATCGGACTATCGAAAAACACTTTCTCGCCAAGTTGCCCGGAGAAGATGAACCCATCATTACCGATACAAAAAAAGTAATTCATACATTGAATGCGTTGTGTATCGAGATGGACAACCGGTACGATCTGCTGAAAGAAGCCGGCGCAAGAAATATCCGGGAATACAATGATAAATTCATCAAGCGCAGACTTAGTCCGCAGAAAGGTCATCAATACCTGCCATTTATTGTACTGGTGATCGACGAATTTGCCGATTTGATTATGACTGCGGGCAAAGAAATCGAGATGCCACTTGCAAGGCTTGCCCAACTGGCGCGTGCAGTGGGCATTCACCTGATCATTGCCACACAAAGACCCTCTGTCAATATCATTACCGGAACAATCAAAGCAAATTTTCCTGCCCGCATTGCATTTAAAGTTTCTTCCAAAATTGATTCAAGGACCATACTGGATACCGGCGGCGCCGAACAATTGATTGGGAAAGGAGATATGCTCGTTTCCTATAATGGTGAGCTCACCCGGTTGCAATGTGCTTTTGTTGACACACCCGAAGTAGAGGAAATTGCTGAGTTCATCAGTGCCCAGCAAGGCTACCCTCAGGCTTTTCTGTTGCCGGAATATGTGGATGAAAAAGATCTTGAAAACAAGGATTTTGACCTTGATGACCGCGATCCATTGTTCGAAGAAGCAGCACGGCTGATCGTGCAAAACCAGGTCGGTTCAACTTCACTTCTCCAGCGTAAAATGAAGCTGGGATATAATCGTGCAGGCCGCCTGATGGACCAATTGGAAGCTGCAGGTGTCGTAGGCCCCAGCCAGGGAAGCAAAGCCAGGGATGTGCTGATAAAAACAGAAATGGAACTCGATCATTATCTTGATGCGAGAACTGGCAACCACAGTGATCTGTAATCCTTTATTTCCGATCTTTTTATATTTCTAATCCAAATCTCTATCTCTACTCCACAACCCGTATCTTGCATCCCGTTTACTAAGACCAATGAAAATTTTTTGAATGTATTTATCCCTCATTATTAAATTCATCTGCTAATATGAAAAGGATAGTGTTCCCATTTTTATTATTTGCTTTTTGTGTGACAGGACAGGCTCAGAATAACAGCATCGGCAATAGTGATCCCGAAGCAAAAAAGATATTAGACGAAGTGAGCACTAAAATAAAATCATATAAGGCGATTCAGGGAACATTTACTTTGAGGATAGAAAATGCACAGGGAGATCCGCAGGGATCAAAAAAAGGAACAGTATACATAAAAGGAAATAAATACCGTGTGATTATTACCGGGCAGGAAATTTTCTGTGATGGTAAAAATGTATGGACTTATGATAAGTCATCAAATGAAGTAACCATTACAAAATATGATCCCTCCATGACGACTATGACACCTCAGAAACTGCTTACTGATTTCTATGACAAGGATTTTTTGTACAAGCTGAACGGTGAACAAAAACTGGGCAATAGGATGGTCCAGGAAATTGAAATGACGCCTGTAGATAAAACAAAAAATTTCTATAAAATATACCTGTATATAGATAAGGCAAAGAAAACTGTCTATTCCGGGAAAATGCTCGACAAAAATGGGAACAGGTACCTGTATACAATAGATACCATGAATGGCAATGTTGCAGTCAGTGATGCCGTTTTCGTTTTCGATAAGTCGAAGTACCCCGGCGTGGAAGTGGTAGATTTGCGGGAAGGGTAGAAGATATCAGCTTCCCCACCTGAACGTGCTGATATCTAATTTTGCCAGGTCCAGAATTCTGTCTACTACACTGGCTGCGACTTCTTCCAAGGTTTTTGGTTTGCTATAAAAAGAGGGTGTAGCAGGGCAAATAATTCCACCTGCCAGGGTCACTGTTTCCATATTGCGTATATGGATGAGGTTATAGGGAGTATCCCTGACGACACAAATCAGTTTTCTTCTTTCTTTCAATACCACATCAGCAGCTCTCGTAATCAGGTCATTTGAAATCCCGCTTGCAATTCTGCCAAGTGTGCCCATTGAGCAGGGTACAATGATCATGACATCATATTGGCCCGAACCTGAAGCGAAGGGCGCGGAGAAATCCTGTTGCTGAAAAAAACGATAGGGATAATTTTTATATGCTTCATTGCTCAGCTCTGTTTCCCAAACTTTTTTTGCATTTTCCGTCATGACGACAGATAATTCCTGCCATTGCGCTTTCAAAAGTCCCAGTTTATCAAGCAGGAGTCTTGCGTACAATGATCCGCTGGCTCCTGTGATGGCAACAACAATTTTGTGCATGGAATGTATATTTTTGTAAAGCTTTTGTCGTTTTATATTGAAATTAGATAATGTCAGGCGCTGATCAAACAAAAGTATAATGCAAAAGGTAAAATTATTTTTGCTTACAAGCTGGCTTCTTGTGTTTTCCTGTGCTCAAAAATCGGCCAGTTCATCGGATCATTTAAAATGGATGAACCTGCCTGAAGTAGAATCCAGCCTTCAAAAGGAAAAAAGACCCGTACTGATCGATTTATATACCGACTGGTGTGGCTGGTGTAAGGTAATGGATAAAAAAACCTACTCGAATAAAAACGTTATCGAATATCTGCAGGGCAAATTTTACCCTGCCAGGGTAAATGCTGAATCAAAACAGGCAATTGTATGGAACGGAAAAACCTATCAATTCAACGCAGATTATCGTACCAATGAATTTGCAGTGTATGTAACCCAGGGACATCTTGAATTTCCGACAACCATTATCATTCCTCCCGATGGCAGCGAGCCACAGGCAATTCCCGGATACCTTGAGCCAAAGGATTTCGAGCTTATCGTGAAATATTTTGGGGAAGGAAGTTATGGTAAAATTCCCTTTATGGAATACCAGAAGAACTTCAAATCGACTTGGTAAACTCTATTGATTTGCTATAGCGATATGATAAATTTGAAGGAATCTTGACTGGAAGAAATTTTTTGCACAATTAAGGAACATCGCGGGTACATATTTCTGTTAACAACCCATTAACGGTCTGATTTTTGATTAACCACAGAAGATAACTCTCTACTTTTTCAAGATTAATTGTCGAAAATACACTTGATTTTGGTCAATTTTATCGTTTTTTGCAAAAAAAAAGGTGAGTTATGCAACCATTATATTGGTACTATCGTGCTATATTTGACTTTTCATAGGATAAGGTTTAATGGTTAATGGTATTTGATTAGTGCGGCCTCCTTAATAAGGAGGCTTTTTTTTTGACATGCTTCATCCGGTCAGTTCAACCGATAAAAGTCGGTCTAATAAATAGCAATAATTTCAGCACTTCAGTTTTACCAATCAATTTATTTGTAAGAAGTAAACCTGGTAATGGAAAGATTTGCAAAGTCTATTTTTTCCTGCGGGATTGAAACCAGGCCGGGTGTGAAGAGTGCAGATGCCTGAAGCCTCAGAAGAATTTTACTCTCTTTTTTTGATTTCGCTGTGATGATCCTGTCGAAGTATTCGCGGTTGTATGTTCCGAGACAAACGATGTTCACATAATATTTTCCTTTCGGCACCACAACTTTTATCACGTTATCTACAGGGTAGAATATTTGTCTTATAATCCCCGCACCACTTCTGTCATACCGGTCAAATATGAGATATACGGAATCTATGTAAGATGGCTGATTGGAAGAATTATCCAGTTGGATGATAACTGTTGTAGAATCTTTAAGCGGATTTTTGATGGCAGAAAAAGCCCAGGAATACGCAAGAATCAATAGGGATAGTATAATACATTTCCGTAGCACGTTTTCAGTTTAGGGACGAATAAATTATTGGTTAAGTGAGGGCCTTTAAGGAGATCTTCTCTCTCAAAGGAGGATCAATACTGAAGAATTCAGAACGTAGGCTATCTGATATTATAAACGAAAAATGCCTGGTTTTATTAGAACCAGGCACTCATTTTTTAAGCTACTATATGTTAATCCGGTATATCGATCTAAGCCTGAGCCATATCCGGAATTGCTTCCACTTTATATTCACCGGCATCCAGTTTTTTCTTGGTTTCTTCGAATGCCCTGAGTGTAGCCTGTATATCTGCATCAGTATGTGAAGCGGTGGGGATTAGCCTGTAAATAATATGTCCCTTGGGAATTACAGGATATACTACGATGGAGCAGAAAATGCCATAATTTTCACGCAGATCCATTACCATTGCTGTGGCCTCCGGCACATCTCCTTTCATGTAAACAGGAGTGACCACGGAGTCGGTGTTGCCGATATCAAATCCTTTTTCTTTCAAACCATTCTGCAGCTTTCTTGCATTCTCCCACAATTTATTTTTTAATTCGGGGTGCCTGCGCAATAGCTCAAGTCGTTTCATGTTGCCGATTACAAAAGGCATAGGAAGGCTTTTAGCAAATATCTGGCTGCGGATATTGTAGCGGATATAATCGATGATTATTTTTTCTCCGGAAACAAAGGCTCCGATCGAAGCCATCGATTTGGCAAAGGTGGAAAAATACAAATCAATTTTATCCTGAACACCCTGCTCTTCACCGGCGCCTGCGCCTATTTTACCCAAAGTACCAAATCCATGCGCATCATCAACGAGCAGGCGGAACTGGTATTTGTCTTTTAATGAAGCAATCTCCTTCAACCTCCCCTGGTCGCCCGCCATTCCGAATACGCCTTCCGTAATGACAAGAATGCCTCCGGCTTTTTGCTTTTCAACCAATGTGGTTGCTCTTTGAATTTGTTTTTCAAAATCATCGACATCATTATGATTGAAAACATAACGATGTCCCGGATGCAAACGAAGTCCGTCGATAATGCAGGCATGACACTCTCCGTCGTATACAACAACATCATGTCGTCCGCATAACACGTCAATAATACTAACCATTCCCTGGTAACCGTAATTCAGTAATACGGTATCTTCTTTCATTACAAAATCGGACAGTTGTTTTTCCAATTGTTCGTGATAATTACTGTTCCCGCTCATCATTCTTGCGCCCATGGGTGTAGCCAGGCCGAATTTTGCAGCGCTTTCTGCGTCTGTTTTGCGCACTTCCGGGTGATTCGCCAAACCGAGATAGTTGTTGAGGCTCCATACAATCATATCTTTTCCACGAAACTTCATTCTGCTGCCGATTTCCCCTTCGAGTTTGGGGAAAGCAAAATAGCCATGTGCTCTTTCACGATGCTGCCCGATTGGACCATAATGTTTAATCAATCTTTCAAAAATGTCTGCCATTGGGGATTGTGTTAAGGTTCAAAAATTGTCGCAAAAATAACGCATTTACAGTAAAGGACAAGCTAAAATACATGAAGTCATTATATCATAAGTTTGTCGGTGAATGGTAAAAATTGTTTTTTGTTTGATCACTCAACAAAAAAGCAATTCCTGATTTTGTTTTGGAAATGCCTCAATTCAAATACATTTGTTCAAACTTTATTAATGGGTGCCAGTAAATTGTTATTATCTCTGCTGTTTTTTATTTTCATTTTGTTTACAGGATGCAATAATAAACCCGATGCAGGAACAAAGCGTCCGAAACTCGTGGTGGGTATTGTTGTTGATCAGATGCGCTGGGATTTCTTATATCGATATTACGACAGATATGGCAGCGGTGGTTTCAAACGATTGCTGAATGAAGGATTCGAATGCCAGAACGCGATGATCAATTACCTGCCTTCTTATACTGCAGTCGGACATAGCTGCATATTTACGGGATCTGTTCCTTCGATCAATGGCATTACAGGGAATGACTGGATCGAACAACTCAGTGGCAAACCGATGTATTGCACTTTTGATAGCGCCGCAGAAAGCGTGGGAGATAATTCCGAAGACGGCAAGATGTCTCCTAAAAATTTATTGACTTCTACTGTGACGGATGAATTGAGAATTGCAACCAACTATCAGTCGAAAGTAGTTGGCATATCGCTCAAGGATCGTGCAGCCATTCTTCCTGCCGGACATACGGCCAATGCCGCTTTTTGGTTGGATGATGCCAGCGGACATTTTATTACCAGCACTTATTACATGCAGGAGCTCCCGGCCTGGGTAAAAGATTTTAATCAGAAGAATAATGTGAGAAGACTGATAAAAGATGGCTGGCATACCTTGTATGATCTGAAAACTTATTCGCAAAGCGATTCGGATATTCAATTTTACGAAGGGTTATTTAAAGATGAAACGGCATCAAGTTTCCCCCATGAAGTTCAAAAAATATACGAAACAAATAAAGAAACTTTTCGGAGGACTCCATTCGGCAATACACTGACTTTGGATTTTGCTAAGGCGGCAATCGAAGGTTATCAGTTAGGGCAGGGCAATGCAACCGATTTTCTTACGATCAATTGCGCATCTACTGATTATGTCGGTCATTTTTTCGGACCTAACTCAATTGAAATCGAAGACACTTATTTACGGCTTGATCAGGAGTTGGAAAAGTTTTTTCAGTTTCTTGATGATAAAATAGGCAAGGGCGAATACACTGTTTTTCTCTCGGCAGATCACGGGGTAGCACATGCAATAGGATATATGCAGAAACACAGGCTGCCGGCTGATTTTCTCATCTCAAGGCCAATCATTGACAGCCTGAATCGAATTCTCGAAAATAACTTCAAGGTTCCACACTTGGTTCTCTCAGGACAGAACTACCAGGTAAATTTTGACATGCACAAAGTATATGATCACCATCTTGATTTTGAAAACATCAAAAAGATTACGGTTGAATTTTTAGAGCAGCAACCCGGAATCTCTTATGCAGTGGATGTGGCTGAGATTGGAGAAGCACCCATTCCCGAGCCGATAAAGAAGATGATCATTAACGGGTATAATTTCAAGAGAAGCGGCGCAGTACAGGTTATTTTAAATCCGGGATGGTTTGAAGGTCTGGGCAAAACAGGCACTACGCATGGTTCCTGGAATCCGTACGATACGCATATACCGCTTGTATTCATGGGATGGGGTATTCATCACGGTAATTCGAATGCAGTGGTTCATATGACCGATATTGCCCCTACGATTGCTGCCCTGTTGCATATACAGATGCCCAATGGATGCATCGGAGAGCCGATCACAGAGGTTCTTAAATAAATATTGGAAGGTTCTTCATAAAACCTGGAACAAAACCTTCCGGCAAATTTTCCGGACGCTTCAAAATTTTGTAATAAAGACCACCGATTATGAAAAAAAGAAAGCCCTTATTCTATATCCCTGTTCTTGTCTCGGCATTGATTTTATTGCTTGAACAGCCGGTCTGTTCGCAATTTAATCTAGCTGATAACCTGCCGGTAGATCCCGCTGTTAAAACGGGCAGGCTTCCCAACGGACTTACTTATTATATCCGCAAAAATACCAAACCAGAGAAAAAAGTTCAACTTCGGTTAGTCGTCAACGTTGGATCGGTCCTGGAAGATCCGGATCAGCAGGGCCTTGCCCATTTTATGGAGCATATGAATTTCAATGGCTCTGAGCATTTCCCAAAAAATGAATTGGTAAGTTATCTTCAGTCCATTGGCGTGGAATTCGGGGCAGATCTTAATGCAAGAACCGGTTTTGATGAAACAGTATATATTTTACCGATACCTTCAGATGATACGGTTAAAGTGGATAAGGGATTTACAATTCTGGAAGACTGGGCTGGTAATGCCCTGCTCGATACAACGGAAATCAATAAGGAGAGAGGTGTTGTATTGGAAGAATCGAGACTTAGCAAAGGCGCCGGGGAAAGAATGGCAAAAAAATATCTCCCGGTATTGTTCAATGGTTCTAAATATGCTTCCCGTTTGCCGATTGGCAAGGACGACACCATCCGACATTTCAAACCCAAAACCCTGAGTAGGTTTTATAAGACCTGGTATCGCCCCGATCTCGAAGCTGTTATTGTCGTGGGAGATATCGATCCTGCAGTGGCAGAGGAAGAAATCATCAGGCATTTCTCACATTTCAGGAATCCTTCGCCCGAAAAATCCAGGCCGGCAATTATCCCGATTGCTACCCGCAAGGCAAATGAAAGCATGGTACTGACAGATAAGGAACAGCCCTATACTATATTGCAGATATATAATTTTGTTGAGAAGTCCAAACCCTTGGTCACCTGGGCCGACTACCGGGAATCCATAGTCGAAGAATTGTTCAGCACAATCATCGACCAGCGACTGAATGAACTAACCCAGCAGGCCGATCCGCCCTTTGTATTCGCCAATACAGGATTTGGATCTTTTCTGAGAGGTTACCGGGCATTTACGTCTTTTGCGGTTTTGGGAGATAAGCCCGTGAAAGCCGCTGTGGATTCATTGGTATCAACCCTGGAAGCCGTTAAAAAGTTCGGCGTTCTTCAATCTGAACTGGACCGGGCAAAAAGCAGTTTCATGAACCAGACGGAAACAGCGTATAAAGACAGGGACAAAACGGAATCCGGCCGTTATGTGGAGTCATATATTAATTATTACCTGAGCGGAGCCCCAATTCCGGGTATTGATAACCGTTATAAATTTTTGCAGCAAATATTACCGGGCATCCGCCTGCAGGAAGTTAACGCTCTCGCAGCCGGGATGGAAAATACGCAGGGAAAATTCGTTTTGCTCACTGCCCCGGAGAAGAGCCAGGCCCAACTGCCTTCAAGCAAACAGCTGCTGGATATGGTTGCAGCGGCTCATCAGCTGCCAGTCAGACCATACCAGGAAAAGGCAATTGCAAAATCTCTTATTGACAAGTTACCTGTGCCGGGTAAAATTATTACTAAGACGACCACGGCTGCCTTAGGTACTACAGAGTTGTCATTAAGCAATGGAATAACAATAACGATACGGCCGACAGATTTTAAGAACGATGAAATCAAGATGGATGCCTGGCGCTGGGGTGGTTCGAGAAATTATGGGCTTGAAAAAAAACAGAATGCTGAGAATGCCTCTTTTCTTGTGCAATCGATGGGTGTAAAGGATATGTCACCAGTTGACCTGCAGAAATTTTTAGCGGGTAAGACAGTTGAAGTGCTTCCCTATATCAATCCATATGACGAAGGAATTCAGGGCGACTGCAGTGTAAAAGATTTCGAAACTTTTCTGCAACTCGTATATCTTTATTTCACTGCGCCAAGGAGAGATGAAAACCTCTTTCATTCTTATGTAAATACACAAAAGGCTTTTGTAAAGAACATACTGGCAAATCCTAATGCTTTCTTTGAAGACACTGTTTCAAAAATTGAATATGCTAACAGCCCCTGGGCAGGCGCATTTCCAAAAGCCGGTGATTTTGACAAACTGAATCTGGATACTGCTTTATCTATTTATCGGAATATTTATGGCAATGCGTATGGCATGCATTTTACTTTTGTTGGAAATATAGATCCCGATAAGGCCCTGCCATTACTTGAAATGTACTTGGGCAGTTTGCCTTCTGTTCCCAAAGAAAACAAGTTTACGGATGTGGGAGAACGCCCGGTGAAAGGGGTAGTGCAGGCTACTATTCAAAAGGGAACGGCAAAGAAAAGTATGGTATATATAATTTTCACCGGAGAAAAGCCATATAGCCAGGAAGAAAATTTGAAGTTGCATGCATTGACTGAGGTGTTGACGATAAAGATCATTGAACAATTACGTGAAGAAATGAGCGGGATCTATGGAGGCGGCATGAGCGGAAGTCTGGAGAAAAGACCCTACAATAATTATTCTGTATTGCTCAGATTTCCCTGTGGGCCGGAGAACGTGGATAAATTGACCAGGGCTGCTTTCGATATTATCAAAACAGCACAGGAAAAAGGAGTTGAACAAAAAGACCTCGACAAGGTAAAAGAAACCCTGAAAAAACAAAACGAGGATCAGATGAAACAGAATGATCACTGGCTGGATGGACTCAGCTTTGCCTGGATCGAGCGGGATGATCCGATGTGGATCCTCAATTATGAAAAAAATGTAGAAGCTTTAACAGTGAAGGATATCCGGGATGCTGCAAATAAGTACCTGAACATGCAGAATTACATTATAGCAGTGTTGAACCCGGAGAAAATGTGAAAATGTGGTTAATGTGGAAATATGGAAATGTTTAAATGTGTAAATAACTGAGATGAAACAGCCCAATTTAATCTTGACTATTTCACCTAATCAGATTTAATCGGGCTGGTTAAAAGCAAATTCGGTTTGAGAATTTGTAGCATCTTACAATACTCTCCTCATTCCCACATTTCCATATTTTCACATTTCTCGCATTCCTCACATTTGTTTCGGGTTTAGCGCCTGTTTGATTCTTTCCAGTACATCCTGCAGGTGATACCTGCTTAATTTGTCTTTTGTCAGCGGAATAGCTGCTGTGATTTCTGTTTTCAGTTCATTCAGATTTGCCCTGGCAATAGAAGGGATATCAGTATTCTTGATATCGCCTCCAAAGAAAATAGCAAAACCTCTTGGAAGCCCCGGAGGGAGTACTACCGGTTGTGGATTGATTAGATTGATCATGGCTTCGACATATGTCTTTTGCAGATTCCTGCGAAAAGCATCAATTGGCTTCCTGGTTTTTAATTCACTCCAGACTCCATTTTTTACATCACTGATCATTTCATCGGCGCCGTACGTGTTCGAAGCACCAAAACGCATGGAGCTCGTAGCCATTCTGAACAAACGTTGAGATGACAACAGGCTGTTTAATACGTTAGCCTGAGTTGTCGCCACTGTTTCAGTAGTTGCCGGGTTACTGAATTTATTCAGGATATCCTTGTTGAGCAACCATGTCGGTGTTTCAAAAAGCTGACTGTTAAGGAAAGCAACAGCATCTTTCTGAATAGCTTTTGGAGTGGGTTCATATACATCTCCATTCTGCTCTACACTTTTGAATGTTTCATTGATGCCGCCTACATTTTTTGCTACATGACCCATATAACGACTGAACTGGATGACGAGTTCTCCATACATATTATCCAGGTTTTCGAATCTGTCAGCTTCTTCCTTCGTCCATTGTGGTAATGCGGGAAGAATGCGTTTTAAATTCCTGATTCCATATTCACTCGCTTTCATACTATTGTCACCAAGATCTTCAGTTTGTGCACGGGGATCGAAATTCTGCCCCTCACCCCCAAACCATAAGCGCGGATTGGCAGCAAGACTATCGATGATCCATTTGTTCAGAACTTTCTTATCCTCCTCTTCATTTTTTGTGCCCTGAATTGATTTGTATCCCCACAAAATGGCCCATTTGTCGTAATCACCAATGCGTGGATACAGACCAGCAGGACCAATATTATCTTCGGGTTGAGCGACATAATTAAAGCGTGCATAGTCCATGATGGAAGCCGTATGACCATTGGCTTCGACCCAGGCTTTATCTCTCAGCTTTTCAACCGGTGTTTTGCTGCTGCTGCCCATATTGTGACGAAGTCCAAGCGTATGTCCGACCTCGTGAGAAGAAACAAAGCGGACCAATGTGCCCATCAGGCTGTCATCGAATTTCATTTTTCTTGCTCTGGGATCTACCGCAGCAGTTTGTATCATATACCAGTCGTGCAAGAGTTTCATTACATTATGATACCAGCCGATATGGCTTTCCAGAATTTCACCACTGCGGGGATCAGCTTCGTTGGGGCCGTAAGCGTTTTCAATATCGGAAGCAAAATATCGGATCACTGAAAAGCGGGCATCTTCAAGACTCATCGTACTATCATTTTCCGGCCATTCTTTTCCCATGATGGCATTCTTAAAGCCTGCTTTTTCAAACGCTTTTTGCCAATCGTTAATACCTGCGATCAGGTATGGTCTCCATTTTTTGGGAGTGGCGGGGTCTATATAATATACGATCGGTTTTTTAGGTTCCACCAATTCTCCTCTTTTCCATTTCTCCTGGTCCTCATCTTTTGGTTCAAGTCTCCAGTGATGGATAAAAGTTTCTGTTTCCACTTTCTGCTGGTCATCAGTATAAACGGTATAACTGCTGGCAAAATAACCGACACGTGGATCAAAAAAGCGTTTACGCATAGGCGTTTTTGGAAGCAGGATAAAGGAATTGTTTAGCTCCATGGTTACTGCCCCGGAAGCTTCTGCAGCTGGCAGGCTCACTGATGGAAATGGAGATGCGATAATGCCTGCCACAGCAGGAGTGGAAGAAAAGGTCTTTACTGATTTCACTTCGGTGTTGATCGGATAGGTATGAATACTCTCAATATAGGACCTGTCACTTGCCAGGCCACCAAGATTAAACCTTCTTTTTATAGCAGGGCTCAGACTTACAGGCTGATTATCTGACTTAAAAAAATCTGTGACGTCAATAATAACGCTTGCCGAATCTTTACCAAAAGCCTTGATGTCGAAAGATGCGGCGATGGGATCCTCATTCGAATTCCGGACTGCCTGGGCTATCGGTTGAGAAGAATCGGGAGCCAGGTTAACGACAGTGACGACACGCAGAAAAACATTGTTTGACGGGCCTTTCTCCCAGCGGATAGTTTGCTCATTGACTCTTTCACCGCCATAGCTATTACCTCCCGCCGGAGTCTTACTGTAACGCGTAACCGCCAATATTTCCCGGTTCATAATGGAATCGGAAATTTCAAAAAACCACTTGTCATCCACTTTATGTACAGTGAATAAACCTTTTTTTGAAACCGCCTTATCAGTAATGACTTCCTTGTAAGGCTTTGGTCCTTGCTTGGGAGGGGTATTGGCGGCTCCGGCCGGAGTCGTACCATTTCCGGATGGGGCCGGGGCATTGGGTCTTTGCTGAGACATGGCAGGCAAAGCAAAAACAACTATAAGCAGGTAAGTAATGATTTGTTTCATACGCAATGAATAATTAATGTGGAAATGTGAAAATGTGAAAATATGAAAATGTGAAGTTCTTTTTCAGTTGCATTATCATGTAAAATAAGCGATGAAATTATGAAAGAAGAATAATTATAGTGATATAATTATATGAATGGTCAGAATTGAAGGAATCCGGAGGAAAATGTGGAAATTTTTCTGGCTGTTATGGGCTGGAATGCCAACAGCGGTCGAATAGAATTGTTTTCGTACAAGTGAGTGACACAACCGGAGCCGGGGAGGATTACAAATGCAGGGCAAAAAATGTGGAAAAGTGAAAATGTGCTAATGTGGAAATGATAAAGCAGTGATAATAAATTACGGGATTTTTCCCATTTTTTTTCGTTCAATAGATGCAGACGTTAGCGGACGTGAGAAGAATTTTCACATTTCCATATTAGTACATTTTCACATTGGTCTACGCGTTTCTATTTAGGCAATTGAGGTCATCAAATGCAATTTCGAGTCTCTTGCTAAAGGATTCTTCGCCCTTGCGCAGCCAGACACGCGGATCATAGTATTTTTTGTTTGGCTTGTCTGGTCCTTCGGGATTGCCCAGCTGCCCCTGCAGATAAGCTTCATTTTTGTTGTAGTATTTCAGCACACCTTCCCAGAAGGCCCATTGCAAATCGGTATCGATATTCATTTTAATTGCTCCGTATCCAATGGCTTCCCTGATCTGGTGCTGTGGAGATCCGCTTCCACCGTGAAAAACAAAATAAACCGGTTTGGTTAGTGTTTGCAGTTCCTTTTCGATATAATCCTGGCTGTTCTTCAAAATGATAGGGCGCAACTCTACATTGCCCGGGCTGTATACTCCATGCACATTTCCAAAAGCAGCAGCAATGCTGAACAATCTTCCCACTTTGCTCAATTCTTTATAAGCATAAGCAACGTGCTGGGGCTGAGTATATAGTTTTTCGTTTTCTACTCCTGTATGATCAAGCCCGTCTTCTTCTCCGCCAGTCACTCCTAATTCTATTTCGATGGCCATGCCGAGTGGCTGCATTCTTTTAAAGAATTCAACCGAAGTATGAATGTTTTCTTCAATCGGTTCCTCTGACAGATCAAGCATATGGGAACTAAACAGGGGACGTTTATTTTCTTTAAAAAATTCTTCACCTGCATCAATTAGTCCACTCACCCAGGGCAGCCATTTTTTTGCGGCATGATCTGTATGAACTACTACAGGCACTCCATAGTATTTTGCCACACGATGAATATGCGCAGCCCCTGAAATCCCGCCCGAAATATTTGCCTGCAATTTATCATTCGGCATGCCCTTACCGGCAACGAATTGAGCGCCGCCGTTTGAAAATTGAATGATCACAGGCGAATTAACTTTAGCCGCAGTTTCCAGTGTGGCATTGATCGTATCGGTTCCAGTCACATTAACCGCAGGCATCGCAAATTCATTTTTCTTCGCATCCTTATATAAGGCTTCCAGTTCTTCACCAAATAAAACACCTGGTTTGTATTTACCCATGTTTTGGAAATTTTAGTTTTGGTTAAAAATAAAATGAATGCAAAGATATGTTTTTCAGATGACCTCATTATTAATTCAGAGTCAGAAACTGGTATCGACGTGGCGTTTGGTTGTATTTAATTATTGAAAGCAATATCTTTATCGAGTGAAATCTGCCGCCTTTATATTAGCCATAGTGGTTGTGAGTGCATCAGTTTATCCTGTGCCTTCCGCCTCAATGCTTTCGAAAGAAACCGCAGTCAAATGTTTTGCAACAGCAGGCGGGCATTGTGCAAAAGCGAAACATTCCTGCGCTGATAAAACGAATAAGAAATCAGAAAACGATTGTTCGAATGGCGCTTGCAATCCCTTCGCAATATGCAACTGTTTTCCTGCCATCATTGCTTTTTATAAAGACTCAGGTAGGATATATTACGACATTAAGGAAAGAAAACCTATTCTTAGCAACGAAGGAATTTACTCCGTTTACCAGGCATCGTGCTGGCATCCTCCTGAACTGATCTGATTTACACTAAAAATATTTTCAAACAAAAATTCAAAAAAATGAAAAAAATAATTTTTTCAATGGGTTTACTTTGCCTCTTATCTGCTGGCGCATTTGCTCACGGCGGAAAGAACAAAGTCAACAAACATGAAACAAAAAAGGAAGCAAAGGTCTGTAAAAAGACCACTTGCCCTGACTATCCTATCTGTTGCGGCGGAGGGAGCTGCTGTAAACATTAAATACAGTTAGTAAAAGTCGATTGATCAAAGCCCGCGACCTGTTCGTGGGTTTTGATTTTATGAAGATGAAAAGGTGGATCGATCAGTCTTCAAACCTGCCAAGGTTATTCTGGATAAGCGAAAGGTTTTTCTGTAAGGTTTGCTTCAACTGTCTTTTTACCAGCTGTCCCATCGAATTGCATTTGTTAAAGATCGAAGCGTTGAAATGCTGGGCCAGGGCGGCTCTTAGCTGATACAATTTATCTGGCGTGGAAATTTTATCCTTCGACATAATATTAAGTAATTCCATCAGCCTGAAACGGGAGGATGCAACCCGAAAAGCCATCATTGTTCTTTCTTCAGTCTGGTATTGTTCGATAGAATCTTTGTTCAGGTATTTTGTACATAATTCAACAAAGGGAAGGTTCTCTTTGAAAAATTGAGGAAGGTATAAATTCTTTCTTCCTTCATAGGATTGCTGATCAAAATCGATAGCCCGAATGCGATATTGGAAATCTTCGATATCCGGAGTTATATCCACAACAAAATTATAAGCCCGCATATCACCGAGCAAACGCACAAAACAGCGTTCATTAAATTTTACAAATTCTTTGGCGAATCTGATTTTATTGGTAAGCGGCTCATCCAGATAATATTTGATGAAGACATCACCAGGGATACCGGGTATATGCTCTTCCACCAATGTATTTAGATAAGTGAGAAAAGTAATGCGGTTGGGAGATAAGAGGTGTTCTAATTCCAGTCCATATACTCTCGATGCATCGGCCAGCTTTACGTAGTAATGATCGTAATTGTCATTAAATTTATTTACGATGCGTATGCGAAACGGGTTGGAATTAGCGAAACTGCAATAATCAACTCTTGCCACATCCAGATGCTTTGTAAAACTGAGATCGCCTTCGGTTTTCAGAATGGCGTACATTTTTATCAGCCCTTCTCTTATAAAATTCCAATGCGCCATATCATAGGATACCGTTTCCCATAAAGTGTCTTTTCCATTCTTATCTTTTAGTGGAACGGAATAGGCTACATGCAAGAGGTCGTTGTAGGAAACGGGTTGTTTTACTTCTCTGCGGTGGTGCTTGAGATAATTACGCAATAATTCATTTACCGGAAAGATTGGTTTTTTCCGGGAGGGTTTATCCGTTTCATTTGTTTCAGCAGCATTTTTCTGGAGATCGAAACTCATGAATCAGCGTCAAGGGATTTACAATATTAAAAATAGCTGATTATTGTTGTATTTTTTGCAACAGCTTCCGGAAATAATCGGGCGCATGCAGAAGCCGGCTTCCGTACCAACTGAACATTTCACCATCTGCCAAAATTATTTTTGTTCCGGGTAAATGAGGTTGTAATTCGTCGATATGTTTTTGTGCAAAAGGGTAGGGCTCGGAGGAAAGTAACAGGAGTTGGCATCCTCCTGATTCATCGCCCGAATTGATCTTTAATTCATCGATTTGTATTTCCGGGTATCGAGGAAGTGAATCGAAAATATTTTTGAATCCGCAATATTTCATCATCTCATTGATAAAAGTATCGCCACCTGCGGACATATACGGATTTCTCCAAATGAGATAGGCGGCGCGTGTTACATAGGATTGAAAGCGCTGAACTTCTTCTTTGAAAGCTGCAAATTGGCGACGAATTTTTGCAGACATTTCTATTGCCTGCTGATGCCTGCCTGTGAGTTCCCCGACTGACTCAATCATTTGCAAAGCGTCTTCAAGACTGGCGATATTGCTTAGCCAGACAGGAAACTGTTTAGCAAGTTCTTCGATCTGCTCCCTTGAATTTTCTTCTTTGTTTGCAAGAATGAGATCAGGAGCGATAGCCTGGATTTTCTGTATATCCGCTTTTTTTGTTCCGCCAACTTTGATTTTTTGCTGAGACCATTGAGAAGGGCGGACACAAAAACGGGTAATGCCTGCGATTTCATCATCCAATCCTAAATCATATAATAACTCAGTCTGGGACGGCACCAGTGAAACGATTTTCCTCACGATTTTTTGTAATTCGACGATTCTACCCAACTGATCAGTAAATGCTGGCATTAAATAAACTGTTTATTGCAAGTTAAGCAGCAAACTTATTTTGCTGAACATGACGATAAACTGCGAGAAATAATTGCTGAACTAAAAATGCCTGTGAAAAAGGAAACAGAGAGGGTTTTCTGTCGTGAACCTCCTGTTAAATAGTAACATCTATCAGAGCTTTTATTTAACAGGAGGGCACCGGAGTTAAAGCAGATGGTTCTTTGCATGGTATTGGATACTGCTCAACTGGTTTTCGGACGGACTTTGGATTTTACTTAAGGTTTTTTCAGGATACTGTCTGGTTATTCAAGGATACATGGATCAACAAAAACGGGTTTCAGGATTTGGATAAAAAGGAAGTTGACTGATATCGGATTTACACCTGGAATTTCTTGAATATTGGATTAGGATAAGTGGGTTTTCGGACATTGGGTGATTGAATGTATCAATCAACTTCTATATCAAATATACCTATCAATATGAGTCTCAACAATAGATGTTTTGCCTTATTTTTAATTTACATGATTTACTAAAAACAAAGTAAAACTTCGGTTTCGCACTCGTATAAATACGAATGATGGATATCAGGGAAAGGATAATTGTCTAATTATGCAGAGATTGTATAACATCGTATTTCGTGACAATATGATAGCTTCCGCTATCATCCTTTGCTAATACAGCCCCATTTTCTTTAGTGATCAGGGAACTGATCCTTTCAACGGGCGTGTCAAATGTCACGATGGGGTATGCTGGCTCCAGAACTTCATTTATTTTTTTTTGTTTTATATCCTGACCGTTGCTGAGCATTTTGCTGAAGAGCCCGCTTTCACTTATTGCACCGATCAAAATTCCATGTTGCAACACCGGGATGTTTTCGATATTGTATTGTTTCATGAGATTGATGGCGTCGCTCACCAGCAGCCCGGGTTCTATTGTAACGAGCTTTTTCATTTCTCTTCCGTTAACGATATCACGGAAGGTTTTTACATCCAAAAATCCGCGTTCCATCATCCATTGATCATTGTAGATTTTGCCAACATAGCGGCTACCGTGATCATGCAGAATGCAAACCACGAGGTCATTTTTTTTGAGTTTGCTTTTCAATTGCATCAATCCCTGCAAACAACTGCCAGCACTGTAGCCACAGAATAGTCCTTCCTCTTTGGCAAGCCTACGGGCCATGATAGCTCCATCTTTGTCCGTCACCTGTTCGAAATAATCGATTACACGCATATCATAATTTTCCGGAACGAAGTCTTCCCCGAAACCCTCTGAAACATAAGGATGCACTTCATTCATATCGGTCTCGCCTGTACGAAAATATTTTGTGAGAAGAGAACCGTACACATCAATCGCCCATATTTGGATGGCAGGATTTTTTTCTTTTAAAAACATGGCAGTTCCTGTTACCGTTCCACCGGTGCCTGCAGTACAAACGAGGTGAGTTATTTTACCTTCGGTTTGTTCCCATATTTCAGGACCTGTGGTCTCATAATGTGCGAGTCTGTTGGCCAGATTATCATATTGATTGCAATGAAAAGAATTCGGAATTTCTTTGGCGAGCTTTGCAGCTACTGAATAATAACTGCGGGGATCTTCAGGTTCTACATTGGTAGGACAGACAATAACTTCAGCGCCCACTGCCTTCAGTATGTCCATTTTTTCTTTCGACTGTTTGTCGGTTGTTGTAAAAATACATTTATATCCCTTTACGCAGGCAACAAGTGCCAATCCCATTCCCGTATTCCCGCTGGTGCATTCAATAATTGTTCCTCCGGGTTTTAGTTTGCCTTCTTTTTCTGCAACCTCGATCATTTTCACGGCCATTCTGTCTTTAACAGAATTTCCCGGGTTGAAATATTCCACTTTTGCAAGTACCATGCAGGGGAAATCGCGGGTCAGCTTATTCAGCCGGATAAGAGGTGTATGTCCAATGGTCTCGAGAATATTATTTTTAATATCCATAACAAAATTATTCAGAACAAATTTACATTTTTGTATTGAGATCAGTCGTTAGTTCGATGGCTATGGTGGAGGCCGTTGTCCGACTTCATGAATTATGAAAGCGTATTTTATCAGCGGACTGGGAGCAGACAGAAGAGTATTTAAAAACATTATTCTTCCTGAGGGATTTGAAACGGTATATCTGGATTGGATTTTTCCGCTTCAAAACGAATCGCTCAAAGAATACGCACTAAGGCTCGCGAGGAAAATAGATAAGAATACTCCATTTGTATTGATAGGTCTTTCGCTGGGTGGGATGATTGCATCACAGATTTCTTTGCAATTCAAGCCGAGACTTACCATATTGATCTCAAGTGTCCCTGTTGCGTCTGATTTACCTCCTTATTATCATTGGGCAAGGGGACTACGTCTTCATCATTTAATTCCCCCCCAGCTGATAAAATCGGCTTTTCTTCTAAAAAGAATATTTACTACTGAGACCCCGGATGACAAGTTGACTTTGGTTGAAATGATAAAAGATATGGATGTAAAATTTGTCAGATGGGCTATGAACACCATTCCTCAATGGAAGAATGATAAGCTTCCTTTGCCGTATATACAAATTCATGGAACTGATGATAGAATTTTGCCCCTTCGCTTTACCAAACCCACACATATTATATCCAAAGGAGGCCATTTAATTATCATGAACAGAGCAAAAGAGATAAATGATATTTTGAAGGAAGAACTGGGTTCTAAATAAAAAATAAACCCCTCCGTTCTTTACAGACGGAGAGGTCTTCCGGACCTGACGGTTAACAAACCATCAAGCTTCTTTATGATTCGGTTGTTGTTTTTTTCGACGCAGATACATATCGAGTAACATCAATCCCAATACAACATTGATCATAATAACTATGTTGACATAAGTATTGTTGAAAAGTTTACCCCAGTTCAACTTATCTGCATTGTATTCGGACAATAAACCTGAAGAACTGCCGCTTCCTGTCCAACTGAACTGTGACAGGCAATACACAAGAAGGCCCGCGATCATTGCCACAAAAAATCCGCCAATACCCCAAATGATTTTCTTATTAATATAGTTTCTCGTAGCCGGAGCGACCTGGTATTTTGCAATTTCTTCCATCACGTTTTTGGTGAAACGCAGGGAAGGTTCTTCCAGCGCGGCATTGCTGAGCAGTTGATGGGCTACCAGCAATTCCCGGTAAGTTCGCTCCCATTCTGCATTGGTGGATATCATTTTTTCAATGGCAGATTTCTCTTCTGCACTGCTTATTCCGTCTATATAATCCCATATACGATCTTCTATATTCTGATTCATAGATATAAAATTACTGCTTGATTGATTATTGATAAAAAGCTCTGACCAATTGTCAAATGCCTTTATTGTTTTTTTATTCACCCTGTATTTCTCGTACTTCATGACTGAAATGTTTCTCCATTTTCTCTTTGAGCCTTTGCCTGGCCCTGTGAAGTCTGACCTTCACCGCGTTCGGATCGGCTCCAATAATATGACCTATTTCTTCGAGCGATTGTTCTGCCTTATAAAATAAGGTGATGATCTGTGCATCATCAGGGCTCAATAAGCCAATCGCTTCATTGACCATGGCCTGCCTCGATTTTTGTTCTATCTGGTTAGCTTTAAAACCCGAATCCCGGTTTTCCAGTTGAATAAACGTCTTTTCGTTGTCGATAGAGGTCGTTTCAAGCTTTTTTTTCCTTAAAAAAGTGATGCAGGTGGTTCTCACAATGGTATATAACCAGGTGCTGAACTTTGAATCACCCCTGAAATCGGACAGCGACCGGTAGGTCTTGACGAAGATATCCTGCGAAATCTCTTCCGCATCTTCCCGGTTTTCCGTAAAACGCAGGACCAGCGTAAAGACATAGTTCTGATATCGCTCCACCAATCCCGTAAAGAGCTGCTGTTCTCCTTTAAGAACCCTGCTGATGATTTCCCTATCTGTCAGTCCGGAATACATGACAGTTATAAGACTTTATATCAAATAAAAAGGTTACAAATGCAAGGTAATCTTATTTCAGGCTGTGTTTTTACCAACCTCCGGGGTTCCGGAGAACCCCGGAGGTTGATCGTATTCGTTGGGGGATTTTTGGTTTTTTCAATCCTGGCTTTAAGCTGTAAAACAGTCTTACATGCTTAAGTTTTATGAACCTCCGAGGTTCTCAGGAACCCCGGAGGTTCACATAGCCATGCAATTTTTTTGAATTTTGAGACTGGATGTAACCCAGGGAAACCAACTGTAGTCATAGTATGCGAAATGACGCTGAAAGGTTCCGAAATCCAGATAAATGTAACCCTGAGCCAACTTCAGTAGTCAGATGAGAAAACAGTAAACAACTTTTCAAAAAATAAAATCAAATAAAATGGGACCAGATCAATTAGGCGTTTTATGGTTAATTATGTTCAGCCTGGGGCTTTTTGCCATGATATTCGGAATACGCTATTTCCGCAACAAAGAAAACATGGCTATGATAGAAAAAGGAATGGATCCGAAATTAAACGTCAACAGACCCGCTCCTTACCGCAACCTGAAATGGGGCTTATTGCTGGTTGGTGCAGGCGTAGGTTTATTTTTGGCATACCTGCTCGATAATTTCATGTTATATCGCATCAGCCATAATGCTCACTACGATTATGATTCAGGCGCTAATGTTCCTATCTATTTTGCATTGATTGCAATTGGTGGCGGATTGGGATTAATTCTCTCTTACCGGATAGAAAAAAAGGAACTTCTCGATAAAAATAACGGCCACTGAAAAATATAGATTTACCTTATCCGAATAAAACAGCATCTCATCGGGATGCTGTTTTGTTTTAGCATAGAAGATTTATCGGTCACTTCCCTTTCAGACTTGGACTTTTCAGCTATTTTTTCATTTGTCCATTTAAAGGCATCGCCATTTTTGTATCTATTTCTTCCAGCGCTTTTTTAACAACGGGATCTGAGCTGTTGGATATTTCAAAATATCCTTCCGTGCGCCAGATAAGGCGGGCAAATAATGCTTTGATGCGTGCTTGCAATAGGGCTTTGTCTGAAGGGGCAATCCTGCTGATATTGATGGTGTCTTTTTGAGCATAGTTTATCAGGTTATTCCATACTTTTTCGTCATCCTGAAATCCTGTTGCAAATGAAGCAGCATCCTTAAACTGATGGAAGTAGGGCATATGCTGAACATAATAGGTGTAGATAAATCTATTGAGGGTTCCGTTAACATAAAGGGCAGTGATACTCCTGGATAGCATATTGGTGTCGAGCCCGACAAAAATATCAGGAGTAATACCTCCGCCACCATATACTATTCTGCCGCCTTTGGTTTTGTACACAGGTCCCGTATGGCTGGTTGATGTATCACCATGAATGACTTCTCCATCATGATATCTCTCCATCACTTCTTCATTATAAGCTTCACGGCCTTTGTCGTAAGGTTTTTGTATGCTGCGACCAATAGGTGTGTAATACCTCGCCACGGTCAATCGTAGTTCGCTGCCATCACTCAACTGAAAAGGTTCCTGGACAAGCCCTTTGCCAAATGTTCGTCTGCCAATGATCGTTGCCCTGTCCCAGTCCTGCAGAGCTCCGGTCAGGATTTCGCTGGCGGAAGCAGTTCCTTCATCAACAAGGACTACAAGTTTCCCCTTTTCAAATAGTCCGGGTTTTTGGGCACGGTATTCTCTTCTCGGGCTTTTTCTTCCTTCTGTATAAACGATCAGTTTGTCATCATCCAAAAATTCGTCTGCAATATCCACGGCTTCATCAACGATGCCTCCTCCGTTTCCGCGCAGGTCAAAGACGAGCTTCTGTAAACCCTCCTGCTGTAATTTTTGCATGGCTTCCATAAATTCACCGTAAGTTGTTCTTGAAAACTTATTGATACGGATATAACCCGTTTCACGGTTAAGCATATACGCAGCATCCAATGCGGGTAACGGAATGGATCCGCGGGTTACAGGGAAATTGCGGGTCTCCTTACCTCTCAACAGGGTAAGGGTCACGTTGCTGGCGCCCGGCCCACGCAATAATTTCTTTATCCGGTCTGAAGTGATTTCATTACCTGCGACGAGAGAATCGTTTACTTTAATGAATTTGTCGCCTACCTGCAAACCGGCTTTATCACTCGGGCCATTCGGAATAACATAGGTCACATTAACGGTATCGTTCAGTATCTGGAATTCAATCCCTATGCCTTCGAAATTCCCCAGCAGGTCTTCATTCATTTCTTCACGATCATCGGCCGGGATGAAATAGGAATGAGGGTCCAGATGGGAAAGCAAACCCTGGATGGCTTCTTCTCCCAAAGAATCCGTATTAACCGGATCAACATATTTCATATTCACCAGGTCCATCACTTCCTGTACGCGGTTCAGTTTTCGCGTTTTGAAAAATCCATTGGTATTAGTGTTTTCATAAAGGCGATAACCGATAAACATGCCCACAATCATGATGACGGCAAAAAGTATCGGTATCCAGACTTTCAGTTTTTTCATTTCTAATATGTTTTCAGATAATACTGGCCTGCAAATTAAGTAAAACCTGAGAGCCGGGGAACTGCTATATTGCAATGATTTTACGGTTTAAGTTTGAATGATGAATTTTAACTTCGTTATAAGGACTTGTCTGGTTTACATTGATAACTAAACCCGGGTATGAATATTTTAATAGCAGATGGCGGATCTACAAAATGTGAATGGTGTATGCTGCACGGCGGCAGGAAATCCAGTGTGGAGACGCAGGGAATAAGCCCATATTTTCTGAACAGGCAGCAGATGGAACATTTATTGGAAAACGAATTGCTTCCGGGTATAAAAAAAATATTGCCGGATGAAATCCATTATTATGGTACCGGTTGTGCGAGCGCGGAAAATCGTAAAATGATTCACCAGGCAATCAGAAAAATTTTTCCTCATGCAAAAGTTCATGTTGATCATGACCTGATGGGTGCGGCACGCGCATTGTGTGGCAAAACCAAGGGGATAGTATGCAATCTCGGGACAGGAAGTTTTGCATGTTATTTTGATGGAAAAAAAATTGTGAAGAGTCGTCCGGGCCTGGGATATGTTCTTGGCGACGAAGGAAGCGGGGCCTATCTCGGAAAAAAAGTTCTTCAATATTATTTATACGACACATTTGATGAAGAGCTGAGATATCGGTTCGACGCCAGTTACGTAACTACGCGAGCAGAGATCCTAGATCATGTTTACAAGCAACCAATGCCTAATCGATATCTCGCATCGTTCACCATGTTTCTTGCACAGAACCGCGGCCATTATATGATTGAAAATATTATTGAAGATGGGTTGAATGATTTCTTCTTCTATCATATCAATAAATTCAGTGAGAGTTGGAGATTGCCTGTTCATTTCATTGGAAGCATTGCTTTTGTATTTAAAGATGTGGTGAAGGACTTATGTGCTTCCTATGAACTGGAACTGGGACATATCCTCCAAAAACCCATGGATGGATTAATTGCATATCACAAAATAAAATAGTCATGGCATTCGAAAAGATCACTGAAGAGGAAGGCAATTACCGGCATCTTGAAAAAATGAGCATTCACGAAATTCTCACTTTTATTAACCGGGAAGACAAGGGAGTTCCGGATGCCGTCGAAAAAGCAATCCCCCAGATAGAAAAACTAACAGAGGTAGTGACTGAAAAAATGCTTGAAGGCGGACGGCTTTTTTATGTGGGAGCGGGGACAAGCGGGAGACTGGGCATACTCGATGCCAGCGAAATTCCTCCAACATACGGGATGCCCTATGGGTTGATTCTCGGAATTATTGCAGGCGGTGAAGAAGCTATTCAGCGACCGATAGAAAATGCCGAGGATAATACAGAACAGGGCTGGCTCGATCTCCAGGAACATGAAATCAATCAACAGGATGTAGTTATCGGAATCGCAGCCAGCGGCACGACTCCCTATGTGATTGGGGCTTTAAAAAAAAGCAGGAAAGAAAAAATCATCACCGGATGTCTGACCTGCAATCCGGGTACTCCGCTTGCTGCAATTGCCGACTATCCTGTAGAGGTCATTGTAGGACCCGAATTTGTTACCGGAAGTACAAGAATGAAAAGCGGGACAGCTCAAAAACTGGTACTGAATATGATCTCGACCACGGTGATGATTAAGATCGGAAGAGTAAAAGATAATAAAATGATAAATATGCAACTGACTAATAGTAAGCTGCTGGATCGGGGAACCAAAATGGTGATGAGCGAAACGGGAATTAAAGATTATGCAAAAGCTAAGGAATTATTATTAAAGTACGGGAGTGTTAAAAAAGCTGTGGATGCAGCTTTCCTGAAATAATTTTTTTGGACATGGGTTTTCTGCAGATGTATCTTGCTAACGTCAAATTGGGTTGTTTGTATGCATGATATTGAACCATTTTATAATTGGCGACATTTATATATAAGCGAAGAGGACGAACGATCACCTTTTTATGGAAGGGCTTATTCTGAATTCGAATTTTCGCATACCATTTATAACTATTATATCCATCCGCAATGGGATGAATTCGGATCACGGACCTTATATCTCAAAGTGTTGCTTGCTGATTATGACGAACGTTATGTCATCATTGAACTCATTGGAGAATGGAACGATGCAATTGAAAATGATATTATGAATCTGAAACGAGAAGTGGCGGATAAGTTTTTAGAGGACGGCATCAACAAGTTCATTCTCATCGCAGAAAATGTGCTCAATTTTCATAGTGGGGATAAGGATTATTATGATGAATGGTATGAAGAAGTGCGTGAAAGAGGAGGGTGGATTGTATGTCTCGATATGCCTGAACAAACGCAATATGATTTTAAAAGAGCCAGGCTGGATCGGTATATTGAACTGATTGAACTGGACAGCTGGCGTGTGTATAAGCCCTTCCATCTTTTCAAAAAAATCGACCAGCAGGTCATGAGCAGATTGGATTAGTCGCGTATTTGTGGTATAACCAAAAATAAATTTTCTATTTCCGGATAAGTCCTTATTTTTGACGGCTATATGATCACAACAAAAGCATACCGTTATTTTTACTTTTATTTTTATTTCTACTTTACCAGTAGACCGGGATTGCTTTTGTTAAGAACCAGATAAAACAGAACGATTTAACATAAAGAATCCCGGTCAGAGACCGGGTTTTTTTTTGTTATTTATGAATTGAATATTGATTGTTGATTATTGAATATTGAGTATTGCAACATGGTGTATTGTCCTATTCTTATTAATAAAAACGTTCAATGCTCAATATTCAATAAACAATGCTCAACTTAAAAATATGGAACCCGGAAAAAATATAACGGATATACATTCTTCTTCAACCCCCAGGAAGGTTGCCATCCAGGGTTATGAAGGCAGCTTTCATCAGGTTGCTGCAAGACAGTTTTTGGGAAAAAATGTATCGATCATCCCCTGCGCGACTTTTTATGAGGTAATAAAGATAGCTTCCAATAATAAAGAAAGCGATGGGGGTGTGATGGCCATCGAAAATTCTATTGCCGGCAGTATTCTTCCCAATTACAATTTATTGCAGAAAAGCAGTCTCAGGATTGTCGGTGAAATTTATCTTCAGATCAGGCAGCACCTTATGGTGAATCCGGGTGTAACGCTGGAGGATATACGCGAAGTACATTCGCATCCCATGGCCATTCAACAATGTCTTGATTACCTGGATAAACATAATTGGAAGCTTGTGGAAACAGAAGATACGGCGCTGAGTGCTAAACTTATTCATCAGCATCATAGCAAACATGCAGCAGCAATTGCCAGTAAACTGGCCGCCGATTTATTTCAACTTCATGTCATTGCTCCAAACATCCATACCATGAAAAATAATTATACCCGATTCCTGATTTTGCAAAGAGAGGAAGTATCTGAGAAAATTGACAACGCGGATAAAGCTTCATTGAATTTTCAGACTGACCATTCCAGGGGAAGCCTCGCCAGGGTATTGACAGCAATTGCCGATGGAGGGATTAACCTGAGTAAATTACAATCCTTTCCGATTCCCGGGAGCGACTGGAAATATTCTTTCCATGTGGATATGGAGTTCTCAACGCTTGAACAGTTTAACAAGGTAATAGAAAGCATCACTCCGATAACAGCAGGACTAAAAATTTACGGAGTGTACAAAAAGGGAATTACAGTATAGACTTCAAATGAAAAACAGTTGTAAAAAAATACTATGAGTGAGATTATGCGTAAAAAAAGTAATCAATCCAACTCTTCTTTAAAGAGAGGTGAAACAGGAATGGCCAGGCGGCTGGATGGAATTGGGGAATATTATTTTTCCCAAAAGCTGAGAGAAATTGATGGACTGAACAAACAGGGGAAAAATATTATTAACCTCGGAATAGGCAGCCCTGATCTTCCTCCGCATCCTGATGTTATTAAAACATTACAGGAAGAAAGCAGTAGACCTGACGTGCATGCCTACCAGAGTTATAAAGGCTCTCCGGTTTTACGAAAAGCCATGGCGGACTGGTATGCGCGCTGGTATGGTGTCGGGTTGAATCCGGATCTGGAAATACTGCCGCTGATTGGATCCAAAGAAGGTATCATGCATATTTGCATGACCTATTTGAATGATGGAGATAGAGTACTGGTTCCTAATCCGGGATATCCGACTTACCGGAGCGCAGCAAAACTTGCAGGCGGCGAAATTATTGACTATACTTTAAAGGAGGAAAATAGCTGGTTCCCCGATTTTGATGAGCTGGAACAATTGGCCGTTACTTCTTCACCTGCGTTGATGTTTGTGAATTATCCGCATATGCCTACGGGGCAATTGCCTTCTGAAAAATTCTTTGAACGGATAGTAGATTTCGCCAGAAAGCATCAAATATTAATTGTTCATGATAACCCCTATAGTTTTATCCTCAATGAATCGCCAATGAGTTTATTGCAGGTCCCTGGGGCAAAAGACACGGTCATTGAATTAAACTCTCTTAGCAAATCGCAGAATATGGCCGGATGGCGTGTAGGCATGCTCGTTGGCTCACAGCAAAGAATTGAGGAAGTCCTGCGGTTTAAAAGCAATATGGACAGTGGTATGTTTTTGCCCTTGCAGTTAGCAGCTGCGACAGCACTGGGCCTGCCTAAACAATGGTACGAGAGTATAAATGCCGTTTATCGCAGGCGGAGGGGGAAAGTTCTTGAGTTGCTGGACATGTTAGATTGCCAATACGATAAAAAGCAGGCGGGAATGTTCATTTGGGCTGGCATTCCACCTGCTTATTCCGACGGATATGCGTTGAGTGATGAAGTGTTATACAAAGCCGGCGTATTCATTACCCCGGGTGGAATTTTTGGTAAGGCCGGTGACCGGTATGTGAGAGTCAGCCTCTGTTGTCCTGAAGAAAAAATTATCGAAAGCATTGAGAGGATTAAAAAAAATAAATAAAATCTGTTCTGATGTTTGATTCAATTACTGTAGTTGGAGTAGGTCTGATTAGCGGATCTTTTAGTCTGGCTTTAAAAGACAGGGGATTGGTAAAAAATGTGGTTGGAGTTAGTCGCACAGAGGCAAGTCTGAAAAAAGCATTGGAACTGGGCTTGATCGATGAAGCCCTGCCGCTGGAAGAAGCAGTCAGAAAAAGCGACCTGGTATATGTCGCCATACCCGTGGATGTAACGGTGCCGGTTATTCGCCGGGTGATGGACCTTGTCGGCGAAAATCAGATTGTAGCTGATGCAGGTTCGACCAAACATGTTTTATGTCAATCTCTCGCAGATCATCCCATGCGACATCGTTTTGTGGCTACCCATCCTATGTGGGGAACGGAATATAGCGGCCCCGAAGCAGCTGTCAGAGGAGCATTTACAGGAAGAGTTTGTGTAATCTGTGAGAAAGAAAAAAGCAGCCCGGATGCACTGGCAAAAATGGAAGAAATATATCAGCAACTGGGGATGCAACTCGTATACATGGGCGCTGAGATTCACGACGTACATGCGGCATATGTCAGCCATATTTCTCACATCACTTCTTTTGCGCTCGCGAATACAGTATTGGAAAAAGAAAAAGAAGGAGATGCCATTTTTGAATTGGCCGGTGGTGGTTTTGAAAGTACGGTGCGACTGGCCAAAAGCAGCCCGGATATGTGGGCCCCGATTTTTATGCAGAACAAAGAAAATGTTCTTGATGTGCTGAATGAACATATTACACAGCTAAGGAAATTCAAAAGCTGCCTGGAAAAAGAGAATTACGAATATTTATATGAATTGATGGCACACGCGAATGGGATAAGAAAAATTATAAAGTAATGAACAGGCAGCCAAAAGAAATGCAAATGAAAAATAGGAAGTAAAACAGCAGGGTTCAGAAAAACTAAATCACCTGCAGAGGCCGATAAATCGTACCTTTGCGGCAAATTTTAAACGGATATGACGACTTTCGAAGCGCTAGGCTTGGATGAGAAGTTGCTTCGCGCCATTGATGCGTTGGGATTTAAAGAACCTACGCCTATTCAGGAGAAGGCGATTCCTGTTTTGTTGAGTGGAACCAAGGATTTGGTAGGATTGGCGCAAACGGGCACGGGGAAAACAGCAGCTTTCGGATTGCCCCTTCTTCAGTTGATTGTAGCACAGCAAAAGTTTCCTCAGGCCCTCGTGGTTTGTCCGACCAGGGAATTGTGCATTCAGATTGTAAACGAAATAGAGCTCTTTAAAAAATTCACGCCGGGCATGCATGTGGTTGCAGTATATGGTGGAGCATCCATCGGTATGCAGATCCGTGATCTGAAACGTGGAGTGCAGATCGTTGTTGCCACGCCCGGGCGACTGATCGATCTGATAGAAAGAAAAGCAATCAATTTAGGCGAGATAAAGTACGTCGTGCTCGACGAGGCCGATGAGATGCTGAATATGGGATTTCAGGACGATATCGAATTCATTCTGCAAAATACACCTAAACGCGATGCAACCTGGTTATTCAGTGCAACGATGCCGCCCGAGATTCGCAGAGTAAGCCGGAAATACATGACCCACCCTTTTGAGATAACGATTGGCAAAGTGAACACGGCCAATAAGAATATCGATCATCAGTATTATGTTACGGCTGCGCATCACCGGTATGAAGCATTGAAGCGGATCATCGATTTTAACCCCGGCCTGTATGGAATTATTTTCACTCGTACAAAGGCTGATGCACAAAATATTGCCGAAAGGTTGACAAGAGAAGGATATGATATCGATGCGCTGCATGGTGACCTCACCCAGCAACAGCGCGATAAAGTAATGGGTGAATTTCGTGATAAGACATTACAACTCCTCATTGCGACCGATGTAGCGGCGAGAGGGATCGACGTGCAGGGGATCACCCATGTTATAAATTATGAATTACCTGACGACTTGGAAGTGTACACGCACAGGAGCGGAAGAACAGGAAGGGCGGGAAATACCGGGATATGCCTTTCAATTGTGCATAGCCGTGAGATCGGAAAACTGAGACAGATAGAAAGAATGGTTCAATCCCCATGTCATAAACTGGAAATACCAAGCGGAAAGGATGTGTGCCGTAAGCAGTTCTTCTATTTCATGGATAAATTATTGCAGGCTGATATTAGCCACGGCGATTACGAGACCTATGTCCCGATGCTGGCTGAAAAATTTGCAGATATCAGCAAAGAAGAAGTGTTAAAAAGAGTGGCTGCCATGGAGTTTGATCGTTTTTTAAAATATTATGAAAATGCTGAAGATCTTAACCCACGCGAAGAAAGAAGAGAGAGAAAAGTACACGCCGGGAGAGTGCAGGAAACAAAAGAATATGGTAGCAGGAGAGATGAGAAAAGCAGGAAATATAATGGGAATGGAGATTATATGAGATTGTTCGTCAACCTGGGCACCAAGGATGGTTTTTACAAAGCCAGCTTTCTGCAGTTCATACTCGACATGAGTGATTTGCGCAAAGAAGTACTTGGGAAAATCGATATGAAAGAAATGAACAGCTGGATCGAGATTGATCGCAGGTCTGCTTCACAAATGATTCAGGCGATAGATGGGAAAAAATATAAGGGAAGAAGGATCAGGATGAACGAGGCGAATAGCAGGTGAATGAATGTTGAATTGTGAAAGTATGGAAAATTAGACCCGCTCTTTAGAGCGGGGGAGAGTATAGAAATTAAATTTTTAAAATTGCTCAACATGGGAATAACACAAGCAGTAGTCAGTAAAGAATTGGTTCTGGAAAAATGGAACAAGAGACCGCTTATTATTTCCGGTCCATGTAGTGCGGAAACAGAAGAGCAGGTCCTCGAGACCGCTGTTCGGTTACACAAGACCGGTAAAGTTGATATGATGCGTGCAGGGATATGGAAGCCGCGGACCAGACCCGGAAGTTTTGAAGGCATCGGAACCAAGGGATTACCCTGGTTGCAACAGGCAAAAAAATTGACTGGCATTCCGGTTGCTGTCGAAGTAGCTACTGCCAAGCAGGTAGAAGACGCCCTTCATTTTGATATTGATGTGTTGTGGATCGGTGCGCGTACAACGGTAAATCCGTTCAGTGTGCAGGAAGTTGCCGATGCCTTGCGTGGCGCTGATATTCCGGTATTGATCAAGAATCCTATCAATCCTGATCTTGAACTTTGGATCGGGGCTGTGGAGCGTGTAACCAAGGCCGGTATAAAACATATCGGTCTCATCCATCGCGGATTCAGTTCTTATGGCAATACTGAATATAGGAATGCCCCTATGTGGCATCTGGCCATTGAAATGAAGCGACGTTATCCGGGTGTATTGTTTATTAATGATCCTTCCCATATCTGTGGACGCAGAGATATTCTCCAGGATGTGGCACAAAAAGCAATTGACCTTGATTTCGACGGACTGATCATCGAAAGCCATATCGATCCTGATAAAGCCTGGAGTGATGCCAAACAGCAAATCACACCGGAACGACTGGCAGAAATGCTGAACAACATTCGCTGGAGAAAAGAAGACATTGCTTCAGAAGAATATCATGCGGCGCTGGAAAAACTTCGTCAGCAGATCAATCAGCTGGATGACGAATTAATGCAGATACTCGGCCAGCGGATGAAAGTCTCTGAAAAGATAGGTCAGTATAAAAAGGATAACAATATTACCATCCTGCAAACCAGCCGGTGGAATTCTATTCTGGAAAGAGCTTTCCGAAAAGGAGAGCAGCTTGGATTGAGCAAAGAATTCATCACCAAATATTTTGATGCGGTACATATGGAAAGCATCAACCATCAGAATAAGATCATGAATTCATAGATAAGGCGGGATGCCGGCTAATTAAGAAATCATGCAGGAAAAAAAATATCAATTTGGTGATAAGAAAGTTTCTTATTATTTCGATACGGATTTTTCCCATCTCGAAAAACTGGTGGATCGTGACCATGCCGTGATCGTTACAGATGAAAATATTTTTTCCCGGCAGAAAAAAAATTTAAAAGGATGGAAAACAATCGTAATTCCTGCCGGTGAAAGATTCAAAGTGCAGTCAACGGTCGATGATGTGATTAGTCAGCTTATTCAATTCGAAACAGACAGAAAATCTTTTTTAATCGGTGTAGGAGGCGGTGTGGTAACAGATATTACTGGTTTTGTTGCTTCTGTGTATATGCGCGGCATCTCCTTTGGTTTTGTTCCGACTTCGATTCTTGCCATGGTAGATGCTTCGATAGGAGGGAAAAACGGGATTGATGTGGGAATGTATAAGAATCTGGTTGGAATAATCAGGCAGCCTGAATTTTTATTATTTGATATTTCTTTGTTAAAAACTCTGCCAGCAGACGAATGGATTAATGGATTTGCAGAAATTATCAAGCATGCCTGTATCCGCGACGCGGAAATGTTCAGGGAGTTGGAAAAGAACGAACTTATGTTCTTTAAGAAGGATGCAAATGCATTGTCAGCATTGATAACTCGTAACGTGATGATTAAGTCGGCCATAGTTCAGAAGGATGAATTGGAAAATGGCGCCAGGCGATTGCTGAATTTTGGTCATACTCTTGGGCATGCTATCGAGAATGCCTATGCGATGCCTCATGGAAAAGCCATTTCACTGGGTATGGTTGCTGCATGCTTTATTTCGGAAGAACTCAGCGATTTCAAGGAAACAGCAAGAGTAATTAATTTATTAAAAAAATACGGTCTTCCTACCGAAAAGGTGCTGGATACAGAAAGAATTTTTGACCTGATCAAAATGGACAAAAAGAAAGTGAAGAACACTATGAATTATGTTGTGTTGAATCAAATCGGAAACGCAATAATCAAAAGAATCCCGGTAACCGAGTTGGAAAAATTGTTGTACTCTATTGCGAGATCACGTTAAAAGGCAAGCCATTCAACTATGCAGGTAATCATATCGCCATCTAAGTTAAGTGGAACTGTGTATGCTGCAGCCTCAAAAAGCTCCATGCAGAGAGCCTGCGCTGCATCCCTTGTGGCCGGAGGAGAAACCATCCTGCAAAATCCGGGTCATTCAAATGATGATCTGGCAGCAATCGGTGTGATAAAAGCACTCGGCGCCCGGGTTCAGCCGTTGGAAGATGGATCAATAAAGATTATCAGCAAAGGCATTCGCCCGGATGGTGATGCTGTTCATTGCGGAGAAAGCGGGTTGGGCATCCGCATGTTTGCGCCGGTCATTGCGATGAGCGAAAATCCGATTACTATTTATGGTGAAGGTAGCCTGCTGAACAGGCCCATGGATTTTTTTGATCAGGTGTTTCCTCAACTGGGAGTAGAAATTCATTCCAACCAGGGTAAATTACCGTTGCAGGTCAAAGGGCCCCTTCAACCAAAAAATATTGAAATTGACGGATCATTGAGTTCACAGTTTCTCACGGGCTTGCTGATCGCTTATTCCTCTTCTCATGCGACGGATGTGAGGATTAGGGTGAATGATCTGAAAAGCAGGCCTTATGTGGATTTAACGTTGAAGATTATGCGCGATTTTGGACTGACTGTTCCGGAGAATAAAAATTACCAGGAGTTTTATTTTCCTGCTGCAGGTCATCAGTCATCTTCAAATCAGTCCGCGAGGATTTATCGTGTTGAAGGAGACTGGAGCGGAGGTGCATTTCTCTTGGTTGCAGGTGCTATTGCAGGAGAGATTAGGGTAAGAGGGTTGGACATTCATTCTACCCAGGCTGATAAGGCCATCATGCAGGCTTTACAGGCTGCGAACGCAAGTATGATCATTAATGAGGATGAAATTCAAATAGGCCCCGGATCACTAAAAGCATTTGAGTTTGATGCCACAGATTGCCCGGATTTATTTCCGCCGTTGGTCTCTTTGGCTGCTTATTGCCAGGGCACAACCCATATCAAAGGAGTCGGACGCCTGGCACACAAAGAAAGTAATCGAGGCCTGACCTTACAAGAGGAATTTGCCAGGATGGGTGTAAAGATCAGCCTGCAGGATGATATGATGTTAGTTGAAGGGAAAACAGCGCTTCGATCTTCGGTTGTGCATTCCCGTCATGATCACCGGATCGCTATGGCCTGCGCTGTTGCCGGACTGGGAGCGAAGGGTGAAATAACTATTGAAGAAGCGGATGCTGTAAACAAATCCTATCCGGATTTTTATGTGCATCTCCAGTCCCTGGGCGCTAAAGTCGACATAGAACATTCGCCGCTCAGGACACATTAAGGGGGTTAATATTTAAAGTCAGTATATGAATTCATTCGGTCGCCTGTTCAGGGTAAGTATTTTTGGAGAATCGCATGGTGAAAGTGTGGGAATTTGTATTGACGGTTGTCCTGCGGGTTTATCGTTGAGTGCAGAAAATTTTCTGGATGATCTTGAAAGACGCAAGGGCGGCATACAGAAGGGAACCACGCCGAGGAAAGAAGATGATCTTCCCCTTTTCAAAACCGGATTATTTAATGGCAAAACAACCGGGGCGCCCATCACCATTTTATTCGACAATAAAAATACCCGCAGCGAAGATTATGAAAAGCAGCGCGCCGTTCCTCGTCCGGGTCATGCCGATTTTGTAGCTCATAAAAAATTCGGAGGTTTTGCTGATTATCGCGGTGGCGGACATTTCAGCGGAAGATTGACAGTATCGCTGGTTGCTGCCGGGGTCATTGCAAAACGGTTGCTGGCGGCAATAACAGAAGGGGAAGCAATTACTGTTTCGGCAACCATTACGGAGATTGGAGGAGAGAAAGATACTGAAAAAGGTTTGCAGAAAGCCATTGATGCCAAGGATTCAGTCGGAGGAATTATTGAATGTCGTGTCAGTGGATTACCGGCCGGTTTAGGAGAACCTTTTTTTGATAGTGTTGAATCATTGTTGTCGCATGCTGTGTTTGCCATTCCCGCAATACGTGGCATTGAATTTGGAACCGGTTTTGCCGCGACAAAAATGTTCGGGATTGAACATAATGATGCCATTGTGGATATGGATGGAAAAACAAGAACCAATCATGCAGGCGGTGTGGTGGGAGGAATTACAAATGGAAATGAATTGGTTTTTCGGATTGCTGTCAAACCCACTTCCTCAACTCCAAAAGAACAACAGACTTTAAATTGGGAAACGGGGCAAATCGAAAATTTTTCAGTGAAAGGTCGTCACGATCTTTGTATCGCCCTGCGCGTTCCTGTTATATTGGAAGCGGTTACTGCTATTGTACTGACGGATTTATTTTTGTTGGAGCAGAGAATTCCACGAATACTAAAATAGAGCCGATTTTCATTTATGCATTCTTATCTGATCAATGCATCCATCCAAATCGTTCCTATCGTGCAGGACAAACATCCTTACGAATGGGTAGACGAGGTTATATCAATCATTCAGCAATCCGGTATTCGATACCAGGTAGGACCATTTGCAACAGTGATTGAAGGAACCTATGATGAAGTGATGGAAGTGATCAATGCAGTCAACGAATATTTGTATAAGAAGGGTTGTGCTGAATGGATCAGCAATCTACAGATTCAAATAAGGAGTGGCGGCGATATTACTGCCGATGAGAAGACGGCAAAATTTTGAAGTTCGTCCTGAATCTAATTATTCGAAGCCACTTTCCTGCCCTTCATTTCCCTTTCTTCCTGTACTGATTTTTTGTGAACCTTTGTTTTGATCATGATACTCGCCTCGGATCCTTCCGGCTGAATGCAATATTGCTTTCCGTCATACATGACAACACCGCAATTATTTACCCAGTCATTGGCGAGGATGCGGTAAGGGTCATCCGGCTTTGCATATTTGGTTTTACCAAAGGAAAGCGTGCTGCTGCTTCCTTTTTCAAAAGATACCCCAATGGCATTGTTACGCACGACTGTACAAACGCCGGGCGTATTTTTTTTCAGCGTAATGATGTTTACATAATGACCATTCTCAATTTTGACAACCCCGGAAGTCACTTTTGCTTCTCCCAATTCCATTTCACGGTAAAGCACGATGTCTCTGTCGGCGTAAAACTGGATCTTTTCAAGTCTTTGATGACTTCCCTCCACATCACTTCGAATGGCAGCGGTAAAATAGGTCTTGGAACTGCTGCAGGATAAGAGTACAACAGGGATTAAAACGTATAAATAAGCAGATTTTTTCATCTTGGAATACAGTTTAAATAAATTAAGACCATCATTATTGTTAAAAGTTTAATCGCATGATGGCATTAACAAGGTATTTACATCCTTCCTATTGTGGGAACGCAGCCAGCCTATATTTTCTGATAAATTATTAAAAAAATTTAATTTTCTGGCCTATATTGATATCCTGGGCATGAATACCTCTTTCAGAGCTTAATTAATTACCCGACAACAACTCTTTAAAGCTTAGGTCCAGCACTTCATATTTTTCCGGATGGGGTAGGGCATAGTGCCACCATTCTGTCGAAAAAGCTTCAAAGCCATATTTTTCCATTGTTCCCTTAAGAAGTTTTCTGTTTTTCAATGCCTCCTCCGGTAAGTCTGTGAAATCGTGATGCGCCGAATCGGTGAAATTGTCAAAACCCGTCGGCATTTTCAATTCTTTTTGGGTATGAAGATCAATGACGGTAAGATCTACTGCAATGCCACGATTATGTCCGCTGCCTTTTGATGGATCTGCAACATACCGGTCATCATGTATGAGTTCCCAAAATTTTTCAGTCACGGAATAGGGCCTGTACGCATCAAATATCTTCAACCCATAACCCATACCATTTAATTCTTTTTGCACATCGGCAAGTGCTCTTACGGCCGCAAGTCTTAAGAAACTATGGCTCGTGTTTTTAGGATACATCCTTTTTTTTGTGAAATTATTATCCGAAGCATAGCGAAGATCGAGAACAAGATGGGGTATCATCGACTGCAAGTCTGTCATTCTTTTCAGGCTGTCTGAAGCAATTGTCTTTCGATAAGAATCAAAGCTTTTTATAAAATGTACGCCATATTTACTGACCTGGAAATCCTGCGCCTTGACTGCGTGAATGTTAACAAAAATAATAATCAGGACAGATGCAGAAATATTAAGGTGTTGTATTATATTGTATTTCATTTGGAGCGAATTTCCATTTCTTGAAGGAAATTACTTCATTTGCATCGAATAACCTGACACCATTTCATGAGTCATAACAGAAAATTTCCTCTGATTCGTTTGTCTCCATTTGTTTTTGTTTTGCTTGTAGCCTGCAGGAATAATAAGAATTCCGGCGACAAAAATCCGTTGCCTGTGATGACGATGGCGGAACGGGTCAGTGAGGAACTTGAAAAAAATGTTAATCAGATCAAAAAAAGCAAGGGCGAACTGAATGATTCGGCAATCATACAATATCCTGATATTACAGACAGTCTTTATGAAAACAGTCATTACCAGCCTTTATGGAGCATGGACAGCCACTGGCTCCCACTGGAAGACTCCCTCTTCAACTTTATTGAAGGTTCAAAAATGTATGGTTTGTTTCCAAACGACTATCATTATCGCACACTCGCTTTTATTCATCGGGTATTTCTGGCCGATAGCCTGGGCAAAAAGAATGCAGCCCTATGGGCAAGGGCCGATATTTTATTAACGGATGCTTTTTTCAGGCTGGTTAAAGATATTAAACAGGGCCGCCTGCAATATGACAGCGTAACATTGAGAACAGATACTATTTTAAAAAGAAAAATATTTATTAATGCATTTACATCGGCCAAACAATCAGGCGATATTATATCGGTCATGCACGCATTGGAACCCCGGTACAAAGGGTATGATTCTTTGAAAACCTATCTCAGCAGGTTCCTTTCCAAGGCAGATTTCAAGCCATGCACTTATTTATCATATCCCTACAAAGATTCTGTCTTTTTTTTCAAACAGCTCGAAAAACGACTGCATGAATTGAACGAGCTGACTCCGGATATGAACAACCTGGATACAATTGCCTTTGCAAGAATTATTAAGAAATACCAGAAAGAACAGGGTTTCAAAGTCACGGGAAAACTCTCAGATCCGCTGGTTGACCAGCTAAACAATACGGATTGGGAAAAATTTAATAGAATAGCAATTAATCTTGACCGGTATAAACTTCTTCCGGACACTTTGCCCAGAACATATTTGTGGGTAAACCTTCCTTCCTTTATGCTTCGTGTGATGAACAATGATACCCTCGTCTTTCAATCCCGAGTCATCGCCGGAGAACCACAGACCCGCACCCCGGTGCTCACGAGCGAGATTTATAATTTTATTACCTATCCGCAGTGGACCGTTCCTTATAGTGTCATTTTTAAGGAAATGTTGCCGAAGATCAGAGAGAATGTAGCTTTCCTTGATAAAGAAAACCTGATGGTCGTTGATAAGAATGACAGCGTGCTTGATCCGCATACTATCAATTGGAAAAAACTAAATAAGGAACATTTCCCTTATTTGATAAAGCAAAGGGAGGGGGACAATAATTCTCTCGGGGTAATTAAATTCAATTTCAGGAATAAATACAGCGTATATATGCATGATACCAACGTGCGATGGCTGTTCGGCAAATCATCCAGGGCATTTAGTCATGGATGTGTGCGTGTGAAGGAATGGGAAAAGCTGGCTGATTTTTTGATACGTAACGATACGCTGAAATACCATCCCGACAGCCTCAGGGCATGGATTGGAAGACAGGAAAAACATACGGTTACCGGGTTCACCAAACTGCCTGTGTATATCCGGTATTTTACCTGTGAAGGCAAAGACGGGGGCATAAAATTCTATAATGATATCTATGAGGAAGACAGGTATCTTCGGGAAAAATATTTTGACAATAAAACCGTTGATTAAGGTTGTAAATAATAATTAATTGCCTGTTACTCCGAAACCGGGCCCGTTCGTTGAACCTTAAACTCATCCTCGTGAAAAAACAAGTTGCATTCTTGTTTGCTGCCCTCATAATGATCAGTTTTTCCTTTGCCCAACATAATAAGCATGCAGATGATAATAAAAAAAAGCCCACTATCCATTATGGGACCGCCAGCTATTATGCCAACAAGTTTGAAGGGAGAAAAACAGCAAACGGGGAAATATTCAGTCAGAAAAAAATGACTGCGGCCTGCAATATTATTTCCCTGAATACCTGGGTTAAAGTCACGAACATGCACAATAAAAAAACAGCTGTGGTCAGGATCACGGATCGCATGCATCATAGCAACAAAAGATTGATAGATATGAGTCATTCTGCGGCTAAGCAGCTGGGTTATACAGGCCGCGGAGTAGCCCGGGTGAAGGTTGAAGTGCTGGGCAAAAAACTCCCTGCTGCATACTCGGTGGGAGGAACTGAATAGTATAGAAATCTTTCAGGGATCATATACACTTTCATCCAATAATTTCATACTAATCTTCACATAGACATGCCTGTTATATATTCAGGAGACGGCTTTGTTTACGAGTGCAGCAGCCTCGCTCAGCTGGATTGCGGATTGTACTTTCAGTCCGCTTTTTTCAATTAATACTTTTGCCTCTTCAGCATTCGTACCCTGCAACCTGACAATGATAGGAACCTTAATTGTACCAATGGAATTGTATGCATCGATTACTCCCTGGGCAACACGATCACACCGGACAATACCTCCGAATATATTGATCAGGATTGCTTTCACTTTGGGATCTTTTAGGATAATACGGAAACCTGCTTCCACCGTTTGCGCATTGGCTGTACCGCCCACATCCAGAAAATTTGCAGGTTCACCTCCACTCAATTTGATCATATCCATCGTAGCCATTGCCAATCCGGCTCCATTGACCATGCAGCCTACATTGCCGTCCAGTTTTACGAAATTCAGATTATATTTTCCTGCTTCCACTTCCGTAGGATCTTCTTCGCTGATATCTCGCAGGGCTTCCAGATCAGCATGCCGCATGAGCGCATTATCGTCGAGATTCATTTTACAGTCCACTGCAATTATCTTTTCATCACTTGTTTTAAAAAGAGGATTGATCTCAAGCATGCTGCAATCCAGTCCCACATATGCATTGTAGAGATTGGTTACAAATTTTACGCAATTCTTGAATGCTTCGCCACTGAGGCCCAGGTTGAATGCAATTTTTCTAGCCTGGAAGGGTTGAAGATTCCCTCCGGGGTAGACCCATTCTTTAAAAATCTTTTCCGGAGTTTTGTGAGCTACTTCCTCTATATCCACTCCCCCTTCGGTACTATACATAATCACATTCTGACCCCTTGCCCTGTCCAGCAGGACTGACAAATAAAATTCTTTAACCGGGTTGGGTCCAGGATAATATACATCCTGCGCAACCAAAACCTTGTTCACCACTTTGCCTGCAGGACCGGTTTGAATAGTGACCAGCGTTCCGCCAAGCAGGGTAGATGCAATCTGCTTGACCTCCTCTGCATTTTTTCCTACAGCTACGCCTCGTTGTTCAGTGCCCTTGATTTTTCCTTTGCCCCGGCCGCCTGCATGTATCTGTGCTTTCACCACAGCAAAACTATTTCCCGTTTGCACTTTTATTTGTTTATATGCTTCTTCGGCTGCACCCGCTGTATCCACAGGAATGCCTTCCTGTACGGGTACGCTGTATTTTTTTAGCAATTCTTTGGCCTGGTATTCATGCAGGTTCATGTTCAGAAATTTTGACGAAAATAACGCAGAAAGAGTGAATAGAAAAATGAGGCCGATCAGATTGGGTGAACTGATGAAATGTAGGCATGAATTCAACTGACAGTCTTCCGCCCGATGCTTTTCTTATATTTGCAACTAATCGGTTTTGCAAACTAAATTTTAGGATCTGTATGCAGGGCACAATGATCAAACAGCTGGAAGAAAGCACAAAAGCAATAAAAAAGATTTATCCTTATGAACCTGTGGCCGGAGTGGTGTTGGGAAGTGGAATTGGAAATCTGGTGAAAGAAATCAAAGTGGAAAAAGAAATAGCGTACACTGAAATCCCGCATTTTCCCAGTGCTACAGTGAAAGGTCATGAGGGGAGGCTGATTTTTGGCGCTATCAATGAAAAGAAGATTGTTGTGATGTCGGGACGATTTCATTATTATGAAGGATACCAGACACAGCAGGTAGTATTTCCGATCAGGGTGATGAAGTTGCTGGGAATAAAGACCCTGCTCATATCCAATGCTGCAGGGGGGATGAACTCTTCGTTTCACATCGGAGACTTGATGATTATCAGGGATCACATCAGCTTGTTTACTGCCAACCCGCTTATCGGGGAAAATATCGATGCGCTCGGCCCGCGATTCCCCGATATGAGTGCGCCATATAATAAAGTACTGATCGGGAAAGCAAAAAAGGTTGCCGGGCAACTGGGCATTACCGTTAGTGAAGGAGTTTACGCGGGTGTAACAGGCCCGACTTTTGAAACGAGGGCAGAATATAAATTGCTTCATATGGCCGGTGCAGATGCAGTAGGGATGAGTACAGTGCAGGAAGTGATCGCAGCCGTACACATGGGCCTGGAGGTTTTTGCCATGAGTATCATTACTGACCTTGGTATCAGGGAAGAAAACAATACCATCACACATGAAGAGGTTCTGCGCGAGGCAAAAAATGCAGAACCCAGGCTGACGGCTATTTTCAAGGAACTGATCGGTTCATTATAATATTAACTTTTTATATGAACCCGGTCAATTGGTGAATCATAAATTTGTCCAGAAATTTTTCCATAGTGAGCAGATTCAGGCTTTTCCCCATCGTAATCCTGGGATATATGTTAACGTTAGGCATTTCAGCGAAATGCCAGGATCCGACGGCCAAGTACAGGAATTCAATGGGGGGAAAAGGTGGAGCGGACTCCACGCTCAAACACCGGGTGGAAGATTCCATCACCATCAATTACCGCTTTCTGGATTCGAGCCGGCTGAGAAAAATAGATTCTTCAGTGTATGATTTTTCGAAGAAAAATCCAATGCAGTCGACCTATATCAACCTGGGTAATTTCGGCACAGCTGCACGTGATTTGGTATTCACTCCCAAAATGAATTCCGGATGGGATCCCGGCTGGCATTCATACGACATATACGTCTTCACCATTGATGAAACCCGACTGTTTACGACTACCAAACCTTATACGGAACTGGGTTACCTTTTAGGTACCAAGGCAGAACAGATGATTAACCTGGTTCATACGCAGAATATCAAACCGAATCTCAATGCAGCTTTTCAGTACCGGCTCATCAATGTTCCGGGAACTTTTGCCAACCAAAATGCCAATCACAACAATTATCGCTTTAGTGTCTGGTACCAGTCAAAAAATAAAAGATACCAGGCTTTCCTGATATTGGTGGGCAGCAAACTTGAAGCAGGAGAAAACGGGGGAATCAGAGATCCCAAGCTCCTTGATTCGATTACTTTTACAGACCGGTTTACTGTTCCTACAAGATTGGGTACTCAAAATAATTATCAGGCCGTTTCCAATCCTTTCTCAACAAATATTCCAACCGGGACATTCTACAGTACGGGCACATATCTTTTGAGGCAGCAATACGATATCATTGGCAAAAAAGATTCTATTGTAACGGATTCCACAGTGACTCAGCTTTTCTATCCCAAGTTCAGGGCAGAGTACACGATTCAATACAGCACCTATCACTATAGGTTTGTTGATAATGTGCCCGATACCGGTTTCTATGTCCATAACCTTGATTTTATTTCAACCCCGGACACAGTTAGGCTAAGTGATTATTGGAAGGAATTAATCAATGATTTTTCACTATACCAGTTTCCCGACAACAAAAACCCGCAACAGTTTTTTAAAGTCGGGGCCGCGATACAAAACCTGAACGGGAGTTTTGCAGCGGGATCGGAGACTTTTTACAATGCTTTTCTGCATGGCGAATACCGAAACAAAACACATAATCAGAAATGGGATATAGAGGCCATCGGGAAATTCTATATCGCCGGTGAAAATGCAGGAGATTACAACGCTTATATCAGTTTGAAAAGACAGATCAGTAAAAATCTTGGCTACCTGCAATTGGGCTTTCAGAATGTAAATCGAACTCCGTCTTTTGCTTTTCAGAGAGAAAGCAGTTTTGGTTTTGGAAATACACAGACGTTTGGCAAAGAAAACACGACAAATTTTTTTGGATCATTTGAGCACCCGAAACTGGGTTTGAAATTGTCGGGCAGCTATTATTTCCTTACCAACTATACTTATTTTTATGATTATTACAAATCAGCACAGGAAAGCACGCCTTTTAATTTCCTGCAGATAAGGGCGGAGAAAATATTTAAACTCTATAGAAATTGGTTGTGGAGAATGACCCTGGTTCTACAGCAAAAAACGGGCGCAACTCCACTCAATGTCCCGGTTTTTGTAACGGCTAATCAAATCGGCTATGAAGGGAATCTTGGGTTTAAAAACCTGCAGATTGCATTCGGAGCAGAAGTGCGGTATTTTACGGGTTATAAAGCTGATGGTTATTCGCCGCCAACAGGCCAATTCTTTTTTCAGAATGATGAGACTATCAGACAAAAACTGCCTGATATCAATGCCTTTGTTAATTTTCGGATCAAAGGATTTACCGCATATGTCAGGACGGAGAATCTCAACACTTTTCAGCTAAATGGAGTGAGCGGAGTAGGATTCACCAATAATAATTTTGTGGCTCCTTATTATCCATATCCGGGCCTGGTCATCAGGGTAGGTATTTTTTGGACCTTTATCAATTAATGGATAATTCAACAGTACGAAGTGACCAAAAATTTTTCCGTATTTATATTAATCATTTGCGGTATGAGTGGATTTTCACAAGTCAGGCCCGGACAACAAGCACCTGAATTGACTTTGCCGGATAGGTCATCAAATATGATTCACCTTTCAGACCTGAAGGGGAAAGTTGTGTTGATTGATTTCTGGGCAAGCTGGTGTGGCCCCTGCAGAAAAAATAATCCCCATCTCGTAAGATTATATAATAAATATCACAACAGGGGATTGGAGATTCTGGGTGTTTCAATTGACACTGATGAGGACGCATGGAGGGAAGCCATCCGCCACGACAAATTAGAATGGTTACAGGTGATTGATAAAAAGGGATGGGATGCAGCTTCTACATTAGTCTATGGTGTCGACGCAATTCCTGCTTCTTTTCTGGTAGATAAAAACGGAGTAATACAAAAGACCGATTTGAGTCCCGGAAACCTGGAGTCAGAAATAAGAGCATTACTGAAGTAATGAATTTTAATAAAACTCTGCAGGGGTTAAATGCCGGCAGGATCAGCGCAGTCAGGCTCGTGACAGGGTGCATTTTCAGTTTCCAATTCGAGCGTGGCATGCTGTATATTCAGGTGTAACAGCTCGTGTTTGATTTCATGTTTTATTTTCTCCAGTTCATTCATGTCAATATCTTTCGCTACAACAACGTGTGCTGTCAGTGCATTTTCTGTTGTACTGAGTGCCCAGATATGAATATGATGAACATCGGAGACACCTTTGATTTCTCGAACTTTGGTCCGGACATTTCGTAAATCAATGTCTTCGGGTACTGCATCCAGTGATAAACGAAGACTGCTCTTTAAGAGCTGCCAGGTACTTATCAGGATTACCGCCCCGATAACCAGGCTTAACACGGCATCGATCCAATACAGGTTAGTATACAAAATCACAATGCCTCCGATAACGAGTCCTGCTGAAACGATTGCATCTGCCATCAAATGTAAAAAAGCGCTTTTGATATTCAGGTCACTGTCTTTATTCCGCAGAAACAGCAAGGCAGTAAAGGTGTTAATAACAATGCCAATAGCGGCGACAATGGATATCGTTTTTCCCGGTAACGGTTCAGGAGAAATAATACGGTGTATGGCTTCATATCCTATCGCCCCAATCGATACCAACAGAATGGCAGCATTCAACAGTGCTACCAATACAGTCGTCTTTTTATAACCATAGGTATATTTCTCATTGGGTTTTACTTTGAGTAAACGGAAAGCAATCAGCGACATTGACAGGCTCGCCACATCGGCAAGATTATGCCCGGCATCCGATAAGAGAGATAGGGAATGGATAGACAAACCAACAATGACTTCAATCAGCACAAAAAGGAAATTGAACGCAATGCCAATGATAAAGGCGTTATTGATATTTTTAAAATTGACAGCATGATGATGATGACCATGCGAATGCCCATGACTGTGAGTATGCTGATGAGTAGTATGTGTGTGCACATGGTCCATAAACCGGATTGGATAAGTTGCAAAATTACTGCATGAAAGGATAAAGACCTTTAAAACTTAGAAAACTGAAACGCAATAAGATTTATCCAGGATTCTTTAATCATCATTCACCATCAGTTAAGTGAAGAATCGCCGGCGATTTCATCAATATTATTATAATTCCTGATCTCGTGGTACAAAGTATCCCGTTCAACAGGCTCTCTTTTCACCTGTTTGATCAGAGCAACCAATTCTGGAGTGGAGAGCGTTGGATGCTGTTCTTCCGAGCCGGCCATTGAATAAATTTTCGTGGAATCATCAATTGTTCCATCGAGGTCATTGACTCCAAAAGCCAGTGTCAACTGCGCATTCTTACGTCCCAGCATGGGCCAGTAAGCTTTCAGATGAGGAAAATTATCAAGGTACAAACGACTGATGGCGTACAGCCTCATATCTTCAATCGCTGAGCTTTCCGGAACATTACTCATATCATTGTTTTTGTTTCGGAATTTGAGCGGGATAAATGTGTTGAATCCGCCTGTTTCATCCTGGAGCCGCCTCAATCTTTCCATATGATCAATACGATGGTAGAACGTTTCAATATGGCCATACAGCATGGTAGCATTGCTGTGCATACCGAGTTGGTGTGCCACACGATGAATATCCAGCCAGCCCTCAGCATTTACTTTGTCCGTACAGATTTGTTCTCTTATCTCAGGATGGAAGATCTCTGCTCCGCCGCCCGGCAATGAATCCAATCCTGCCTGCTTCATTTTAGCAAGCCCTTCTGCAACCGAAAGTTTTGCTTTCCGGAACATATAATCCAGTTCAACAGCTGTAAATCCTTTGATATGCAATTCTGGTCTGTGCAGTTTTATTTTTTGCAGCAGTTCCAGGAAGAATTCAAGATTCATTTTGGGATGAACACCACCGACGATATGAACTTCAGTAACCGGTTTATCATCATAGCTTTTTACAATATTGAGCATTTGATCCTGACTTAGCTCCCAACCCTCATCCCGATGTGCGTATAAGCGGGAATAGGAACAGAAGGCGCAGCTAAACACACAGACATTGGTGGGCTCAATATGAAAATTGCGGTTGAAATAGGTTTTGTTTCCATGCAATCTTTCCCTGACATCATTTGCCAGCAGTCCTACAAAAGAGAGGCTGCCTTTTTCAAAAAGGGTAAGCCCTTCTTCCTCTGTCAGCCTTTTTTGATTGATTATTTTTTCTCCAATCTTTCTGAGCAGGGGATCTTTTTCTTCATCAATGATTCTATCTACATTTTTTCCGGTGAGTAGCATGTATAAATATTTTTCTGACTTCTGGTAAACAAAATTAGGTCAATAATTCTTCTAAACCTATCCCTGACATTATCAGAAATGACTATAGATGTATGTAACTCGAAGCGGTATTATGCGTGTCGAGATATCTGTTTATCCCGCGCTGTTTTTCTTAGGTTCATAAAATGACTATCTTCCCTTTTTAAAATAAACCAGGCTAACATGCAGCGTTTTCACGGGCTATTAGGAATCGCATTGATCCTTGGCATTGCTTTTCTTTTCTCGAATAACAGAAACCGTATCAGCTACCGGGTAGTGGTCAGTGGACTGTTACTGCAGTTGGTGATTGCTGTATTGGTATTGAAAGTCCCTCCGGTAACAAAAATTTTTCAGTTTCTCGGGCATGGCATGGAAAAAATCGAACTCTTTGCGTTTAAAGGAGCCGCTTTCGTATATGACGGAATCGGGATCCTGAAACCCAATGGAACTATTGGCAATTATGCTTCCGGCGGTTTTGTGTTTGCTTTCAATGTAACGGCCACCATTATACTCGTTTGCGCGCTGGTAGCCGTTTTTTATCATTATGGAATTATGCAAAGGATTGTGGCTGTCATTGCCAGGGCAATGAATTTCGTGATGCGGGTAAGCGGGGCAGAGGCGTTGAGCAATGTAGCCAGCGCTTTTGTTGGACAGGTTGAAGCGCAGGTATTGATCCAACCTTATCTTCCCGGCATGACAAGGAGCGAATTGCTGGCAAGCATGAGCGGTAGTCTTGCCTGTATAGCCGGAGGTATCCTTGTCGTATATGCGAACATGGGTGCGCAGGCAGGATTAGACCTTGCTCCAAAACTAATTACCGCCAGTTTGATGGCTGCTCCCGGTGCCTTGGTCATTTCAAAAATCGTTTGGCCGGAAACCGAAGAGAGCCAGACGATGGGAAAAGTAAAACTCGAAGTAAAAAGCCATTACACAAATGTGATTGATGCCGTTTCACATGGTGCAGGAGAAGGATTTAAAATTGCCATGAATGTAATTGCCATGCTGATTGGTTTCATAGCCGTAATCGCCATGCTTGATTTTATTTTGCTTAAGGCAGGACATCTTTTTAATCCGCAATTCGACCTGAGCCTGAACTGGATTTTTGGAAAAATATTTTATCCTTTTGCCTGGTCAATGGGTGTTCCTTCCGGCGATGTAAATAATGTTGCCACCTTGCTCGGGCAGAAATTAACGATTAATGAATTTGTTGCATTCAAAAACCTGACTTCAAAGTCTGTGCCTGTGATTTCAGAAAAAGGATTGTTGATCGTGAGCATTGCCATTTGCGGCTTTGCCAATTTCAGCAGCGTCGGGATGCAGATAGGAGGCATCGGTGCCATCGCCCCGACAAGAAGAACTGATCTGGCCAGGTTGGGTTTGAAAGCATTGCTCTGCGGAACCCTGGCTTCTTATTTATCTGCTACTATTGCCGGGATTTTGATGTAATATTGGTTTACAGTTGACAACTAACAGTCAGATAATTGTCATCTGTCAACTGTGAACTGTCAACTGTTCGCCAATTTTCATCTTCACATTTCACCATTTCACCGGTACTTAGGATTATCAGTAATTTCAAGTATATTTCTTTACTGATGATTAAAATGAGGTCTGCTATTATATCGCATGTCATCGGGTGGATTATTTTTTTGAGCCTGCCATTGCTTTTTCTAAGTAGCCGGTCAGACAGCCAAAATATATTTTCGATTTTATTTTCAACATCCTATCTCTTATTCTTATTGCCCTATATTTTCCTGTTTTATCTCAACACGTATTTTCTGATCCCGGAATTCTATCTTCAAAAAAAATTCTTTATTTATTTTTTCATTGTGCTGTTGTTTTTGGGAATGATTTGTCTGATGAAGCCATATTATCATTTAATGCCACTGGGCAACAGGCAACCCGCAACATATTTATTGCGTAAACACATAGATATGCTATTATTTAAGCAATTAAGATTTCAGTGTTAGCTGTGAGTATATGGTCATAGCCCTGTATCGACAGGTCTTTTGAATTACCTGGATTATTTTTCTGATTTCATTCAATCAGAAAGCCATGATTCGAGATCTTCCGTATAAATGGATTTTGTTTAACTTTCCATGATGAAAGATATGGGTGTATACAATATCTGTTCACACATTTAGTTACAGTTTGACTTCAGAATATTAGTTGTATATGTAGAACATCGTTGATATTAATCCAAATTGTGTATGAAGAAAATCCTGTGTTTTTTTTTGATGATCCTTATGATAATCGTTTCGTGCAGTAAGAGTGCTGAAACCAAATCCACTACCACAACTACTACGGATTGCAGCGGAGTTCCTCAATCATTTGTAAATGATGTGAATCCCATAATACAAACCAATTGCGCCACCAATTCCGGATGTCATGGTGCAGGTAGTTTGAATGGTCCGGGTCCACTGCTTACTTATAGTGAAATATTTAGTGCGAGGGCGGATATCAGCGGCGCCGTCTCCACAGGAGTCATGCCATTGGGAGGTTCATTGACTACAGCTCAAAAGAACAGTATTATCTGCTGGATAAGCAGCGGCGCCATCAATAATTAAAACTGAATTGATATTTTAATTCTGCGTTTTTACAAGCTGAATAAAATAAAGACCCATCCTACGGATAGCAGGATGGGTCTTTAAAATTTATAAGGATTATAAATGGGCTTCGATCTTCTTTACAAAATTACCTTTGGGTTGTGCGCCTACCAGTTTATCCACCACTTTTCCGCCTTTAATGAAAAGGATTGCAGGTATGGATGTAATACCGTAGTTAATCGATAACTGTGGATTGTGGTCTACATTCACTTTTCCGACATTTATCTTTCCGGCGTATTCTTTTGACAATTCTTCAATAACAGGTCCGATAGCACGACAGGGACCGCACCATTCAGCCCAAAAATCGATAACAGTCAATTTATCGGATGAAATTACTTTTTCCTGGAAGTTCGCGTCGGTGAATTCAGCTGCCATAATAATATTTGTTTTATTTTTTGTTTTGTAAAAATCGTATTAATTCCTGAATTTTTTTGTCGTTTCAGTGACAGATGCCATATCAATCTTATCTTTTTTTTCACATCAGTCAGCCCGAAAGGTTGCAAAAATACGACCAAAACAATTGATGTGATGTTTTGACATTGAATTCATTCAGATCGTGACTACCTGTACCTCTATCTCGGGATTGTTTTCGAGGAAAGCGGCCATTTCGTCATTCATTTCGAAGCCATTTTCCAGGGTGAACAGGCTGATTTTATGATTGCTTTTCGATTCGGTAATGTTGAATTTCAGGCTCGATTTACCGGGAAATTTTTTAACATTTTTTTCCACAAAATACACGAATTGCTCAGTGATGAACCTGGCATCCACGTCAACCACAATCTGCCTGGTAAGAAATTGCTTAACACTCTCGAGGAGCATGATTTTTTCCACTTTGAACTCAAATTCCGAACGGTTAAAACGTGGACGGAAATATCCGGTTATAAACAGGTTTGTACCTTTTTCCAGGTAATTCGAAAATTTTGCGTAGTCCTCACTCCACAGAATAAATTCACTTTTTCCGGAATAATCTTCGATGAAAAAGGATCCAAATTGTTTTCCTGTTTTGGTAACCCGATGCTGGGCTTCCGTTACCAATCCTGCGAGGCGGTAAATTTTACCGGGGTTAGCCTGAAGGTGAACTGCATCTTTTATTTCATTGAAATCGGATAGCCTGGTAATTCCGTAATAATCCATTTCGAAATGGAAATGATCCAACGGATGACCGCTCATAAACATGCCGGTAATTTCTTTTTCATGCTCGAGCAGTTCTGTTAAAGTCCAGGGCTCACAATTGGGGATTTTAGGGGATGCAATATCCACAGTGACAGGCTGATCACTGAATAAAGTGTTGGTATGTTGCATGGTCTGTGCCTGGTACAGGTTCCCGAAACGGATAATCTTTTCCATTCCTGTAGAAGTATCGCCGGCAGGCATATGAAAATACTGGGCCCGGTGCAGCTCTGAAAAACAATCGAAGGCGCCGGCATAGGCGAGGCTTTCCAGTGTTTTCTTATTGACAGCGCGCTGATTGATTCGTTTGATCATGTCGAACACAGTAACATAAGCCCCGTTTTTCTCCCTTTCCTCGATGATGCTGCTTACCGCAGCTTCACCCACGCCTTTCAGTCCACCCAGTCCCACCCGAATCTCACGTTTTTGATTAACCGAAAATCCTTTTTTGGATTCATTGATATCCGGGCCGAGTACTTTTAATCCCATCCGTTTACATTCTTCCATAAAAAAAGTTATTTTCTCGATGCTGCCGGAATGATTCAACACGGAAGCCATATAATCGGAGGGATAATGTGCTTTGAGATAGGCTGTTTGATAGGCTACATACGCATAACAGGTAGAATGGGATTTGTTGAATGCATATTGCGCAAAAGCTTCCCAGTCGGTCCAGATTTTTTCAAGTTTGTTCGAAGCAAATCCTTTTTTCGTGGCTCCTTCAATAAACTGGCTCTTCATTTTATCCAGGATGGATTTTTGCTTTTTGCCCATGGCTTTGCGCAATACATCCGCGTCTCCTTTGCTGAAGCCGGCGAGCTTTTGCGCAAGCAGCATGACCTGCTCCTGGTACACTGTGATTCCGTAAGTATCTTTCAGGTATTCTTCCATTTCGGGCAGGTCATAGGAGATCAGTTCCCGCCCTTGTTTACGGTCAATAAAATTCGGGATATAGGCCATCGGCCCCGGGCGGTACAATGCATTCATTGCAGTAAGATCATCGAACTTATCCGGCTTCAGATCACGGAGGTATTTTTGCATGCCCGGGCTTTCAAACTGGAATGTCCCAATGGTTTCGCCGCGCTGATAAAGCTCAAATGTTTTTTTATCGTCGAGAGGGATGGTGTCAATATCTATCGCGATTCCATGATTTTCTTTAATAAGTTCAAGTGCAGTTTTCAGGATGTTCAGTGTCCTCAATCCAAGAAAATCCATTTTCAGCACACCTGCTTCTTCTATGATATTTCCTTCGATTTGTGTAACCAGCAGCTCTGAATCCTTAGCCGTGCATACAGGAATAATTGTCATCAGGTCGTCGGGTGCAATAATAATACCTGCTGCATGCAGGCCCGTATTGCGGACGGAACCTTCTAATCGCTCAGCTTCGTGCAGCACTTCGCTGCGGAGATCTTTTCCATTATAAATCTCCCGAAGTTTCTTAATTGATTCCCGTTCATCGGGGCCAATGCCTTCTTTTTCTTCAAGTGATTTTTCCCCTTCTTTTGCACTTAAGGGTGCACGTAATACTCTTTTAAGGGTGATACCTGGTCTTTCAGGAACCAGTTTGGCGAGTGCATTGGATTCGGGCAGGGGAAGATCCATCACCCGCGCCACATCTTTGATGCTCATCTTGGCTGCCATTGTACCATAGGTAATGATTTGAGCCACCTGGTTTTTCCCATATTTTTTGACTACATATTCAATCACTCTTTGCCTTCCTTCATCATCGAAATCCGTATCAATATCAGGCATGGATTTGCGGTCAGGATTCAGAAATCTTTCAAAAAGTAAATTGTATTTGATCGGATCGATATTGGTGATGCCGATGCAATAGGCCACCACACTACCTGCTGCAGAGCCTCGGCCCGGGCCTACGAACACGCCCATTTCTCTCCCTGCCCTGATAAAATCACTCACGATCAGGAAGTATCCTGCAAATCCCATGGTCTTAACAGTGAACAGTTCAAAGTCGATCCGCTCTTTGATTTCAGGAGTGAGTTCACTATATCTTCTCAACGCTCCTTCATGGGTAAGATGTTTCAAATATTCCCACTGGTTGAGATTATTATCAGGATGAATCTGAAATTCTTTCGGAATCGGAAATGCAGGCAACAGAATATCCTTATTCAGGTTCAGCAGGTCGACCTTATCCGCAAGAAGATTAGTATTATCTATTGCTGCCGGAACATCGTTGAAAAGCGTGGTCATTTCCTCCGTCGTTTTAAAATAAAACTGATCATTTGGAAATTTAAAACGACGGTTTTTCATGTGTACATCGTCATTCACAAAATCATCGTAGCCAGGCGTGCTTTGTTTTTCGCCTGTATTGATGCATAATAAAATATCGTGCGCATTGTAATCCTCGCGATCGGTATAATGACTGTCATTGGTGGCAATGACCGGGACATTGTATTTTTTGGCCAGTTTCAGCATAAACTGGTTGACCGTTTCCTGTTCAGCGATATTGTGCCGCTGTAATTCGATAAAATAATCATCCCCAAAAAGATCCAGCCACCATTTGAATTCTTTTTCCGCTTTTTCTTCTCCGAGGTGGAGAATGGCTTGTGGTACATGTGCGCCAATGCAACAGGTGGTGGCGATCAGCCCTTCGTGATATTTTTCAATCAATTCCTTGTCGATGCGGGGATATTTGCCATACGCACCTTCTATAAAACCCAGCGAAGTCAGTTTGATCAGGTTTTGATACCCGGTTTTATTTTTTGCCAGCAACACCTGGTGATAGCGTTCATCTTTCTGATCTTTGGTAAAGGCTTTTCTGTGCCTGTCGTACACCACATAAAATTCGCAGCCGACGATCGGTTTTATCTTCAGCGAACCGTCTTCATTTTTATGCTTGTAGGCTTCGGCAACAAATTCAAATGCGCCGAACATATTCCCGTGATCGGTGATGGCCAGGGCAGGCATATTGTCATTCATCGCTTTCCTGTAAAGGCTTTGTATGGATGCAGCTCCATCGAGCAGGGAGAATTGCGTATGTACATGCAGGTGAGTAAATCGGGTCATGCTAAAAACACTTCAAAGTGACGCTGTAAATTAATGTTAAAATAAGTGGAAATGGGAAATCTTCCTGGCAAATTTACTACTAAGTCTTTAGACAAAGATTGAATATTCGATGCCTTTCTATACAATTAACTCACAAAAATTTGTATCTTTGAAAGCCTCTGCCCCCAATATCTTAACACTTGACAATGTCGAAAGACCTTTTCATATTAATCAGTATAATTTTTTTTGCAGCAGCTTGCAGCACTACGAAACCAGCCACCTCGGGAAATGCTGCTCCAGGTAATGGAACAAACAGATCATCCGTAACATTTATTGACAATATTTCGCTTACACCGGGTTCAGCCAACACGGATAAAAAAAACTATTCAACAAATTCGACGAAGGCCGGAAATTACGTTTCTACCCCCGGCAGCATAGAGTCCTATTCTGCTTTGCAATTCAAATATGCGATTCTGACGAATGCGAGTGTGGAGCAGATGAATAATGAAAAGTTATTGGATTTCATGGACGAATGGTATGGAGTACCTTATCATTATGGGGGCGGTACAAAGGATGGAATTGATTGTTCGGCTTTCAGTTCTTTATTGATGTCAACAGTGTATGGAGTGAACCATCTTCCCCGCGTGGCCAGGGATCAATACGATCAAAGCAGGAGAATTAAGAAAGATGAATTGCAGGAAGGCGACCTGGTTTTTTTTCATACAATAGGAAAAAACGGGCGGAAGAGCATTACCCATGTTGGCGTTTATCTTTGTAACAACAAATTCGTACACGCATCATTGTCAGGCGTCATGATCAGCGATATGAGCGAAGCTTATTATGCGAAACATTTTGTAGGCGCCGGAAGGGTACGTGATTAATCTTTTTTACAGTTTTAGTCTTTTCCTGATTGTCCCTAAAACCGGCAGGAAATCCGGTGAAAGTTTCAAATAAATTACTCCCGTCAGGTAGATTAATGTAAAGACAAGGCTTCGAATAAATAACCATATAAATCCTGTGTACTGAGAAAAAAGAAAATGACAGACCAGGTAGGCTACCAATGCCAGCAGTAAAGTGTACAAAGATTTTTCCGTGAAAGGCTGCATATTGAATCTTCTCAGAAGAAAAAAATACCTAATGGCATTATATACCAGCATGGAAGCAAATGTCGCAATAGCGGGCCCCACCACGCCGAGCTGTTTGGTGAGAATGTAATTCGACGGAAGAGAAAGCGACAGCAGGATAATACCGGTAAAAAATTCAAAACGCCAGAATGTGGAAGTTGAAATGATCTGCGAGTTGACGCCGGTTCCCATATCTACGATCCGCCACAATCCAAGGAATAGAAAAACATATTTCGCTTCAAGATAAGCGGGTTTTAAGTGGAAGGTCAATACGCTATCCGTAAAATTGATCCAAAGCAATACAAAAATACCTACGGCAAAAATCAATTGGTTAATTGAAGAACGATGATAGATCCTGTTGATTTTTTCATAATCCTTATCCTTCCAGGCCTGTGATAGTGAACTGACAGAAGCCGCGATAATGCCGCGTTGTGGAGCCTGGATAATGCTGGCAATATTCTGTGCCAGTGTGAAGATCCCTGCAAAAGCCAGTCCATCCGGCATCACCGCTGCGATCACAATCGTGTCAAAAACGCTGGCAATATTGTAAATCAATCCCCCGCTCCAAACGAATGCAGCAAGGGTGATTATTTTTTTAAAAAATTTTTTTGTCACCCGACTGATCGTCAGCATCAGGTAAATTTTATGGGTGATGATCAGATACAAAAACAGAATGAGGGCAAGCAGAATATAGGTAAATGCATAAAGCTTTATGAAAATATCAAAGCTTTTTATGATTCCAAAAAATGAAAGCAGAATAAAAACAGAAATGAACAGGCGCCATTGTACTTCGCGCAGATAATTTGTCAATACTGACTTCTTTAATTGCCAGGCATAAGCTTCCAGGAGGGAATACATAGTGAGGCCAAATCCAAATGGAAAGATCCAGTAATAATATTTGACCAGGTCAGCCGAATGTGCTCCGAATTTTCTTATTACAAGATTTTTGAAAATCAAACCTCCGCCCATAACAAGGATAAACCCGACAGTACTGGTGAGCAACGAAAGACTAATCATATCATTTTTATCGGGAGGCAGGTTGTCTTTATAATAAGGATAGAATTTATAGATATAGGCCTGCATTCCTAACGAAGCAAAAGAAAACATGACATTGGCAATAGCAATAAAAGTTCCGGTCAGACCGTATTGAGTTTCTGTAAACCCCCCTTCGCGGGTAAACAGGTAGATATTTAAAAAGCCCAGGGCGAAGCCGAAATATACGATGCCAAATGACAGGATGCTTTGCCGCCGGATAGTGTTCATGTAGAGAGTGAAGTTACTTTACAAAGATGGAGTTTTTTTTTGTTCTCTCATTTTCTAAAAACAACCGGAGAATTTTTCGCAAATAGTCATGTTGTTAATCAACTTTTTTTGCATTGATATAGAAGTTGCGATCTATCGTGAATGTTGAATCACCTTCAGGATATAATGACAATTTTTGCCATTTTTCAGTGGGTTTGATCCACCTGGATCCCTTGAAATCAATCTTCAGGGGCATCGCGAAACCTTTTACGCAGTTTGCCCAGCGATATGAAAGCGTATATCCCTCTTGTTTATATTCCAACACAGGTATTTGAACAGTTCGAAGATACTGGTCGAATACTTTCGAGAAATCTATTTTGGAATGAACGCTGATATAATGTTCAACCTGTGCTGTTGTTACCGTCTGGTGGTAAAATGTTTTATTCAATCCTCTTAATATGATCCTGAACAGGGAATCATTGTTTATTACCTGGCGGATAGTCTGGATCATATTGCTTGCCTTATAATACAGGTCTGTTCCCCTTGGTTCATCGTTGACTCCATAATTTCCGATAATAGGCCATTTGTTTTCAATTTTTTTTCTGATTCCATAATTGTAATCATTGCCGGCTTCCTTACCAAAATAATATTGGGTGAATAGTGTTTCGCTGTAATTCGTAAAGCCTTCATGAATCCATTCATCAGCAATATCCTTGCAGGTAATATTATTGCCGAACCACTCATGACCGCTTTCATGAACAATAATGAAGTCCCATTTTAACCCCCAGCCTGTTCCTGATAAGTCTTTCCCCAAATATCCTTTTTGAAATTTGTTCCCATATGCCACAGCACTCTGGTGCTCCATGCCCAGATGCGGGGATTCAACCAGTTTGTATCCATCTTCATAAAAAGGGTAAGGACCAAACCAATATTCAAAACATTTCAGCATGGAATCCACAACGAGGAATTCTGTTTTAGCTTTATCAAGATTGTAATCCAGCACCCAGAAGTCGCAATCCAGTTTCCCCTTTTCACCCTGGTAATCTTCGTGCCAGGTCACATACTTGCCGATGTAGGGGATAATATTATAATTGTTGATTGGGTTCACCACAGCCCAGGTATACGTCGCTGTTCCATCAACGTTATCTTTTTTTTGTTTGAGTCTTCCGTTACCAACTGCAACCAGGGTATCCGGTACCGTTATACTCAGCGAAGCGCCGTTGTCCGGCTCATCAGACAGATGATCTTTGCAGGGATACCACACACTGGCTCCAAATCCCTGGCAGGTGACGGTCATCCAGGGTCTTCCGAGTTTATCTTTGGCGAAGATCCATCCTCCATCCCAGGGCGGTCGTTTGGCAATACGGGGGTTGCCATGATAATAGATGGAGATGCTGGCATTCGGTTTTTCAGAATGAGGTTTCGGCCTTGGTAAATTTTTAAAATAAACCCACCAGGCGTTGGCATCGATTTTTTTGAAGTCTGTTTTTTTATGCTGATAGATAACGCTGTCGATGACCATTGGCTCCTGCAGGTCGATTTGCATGGTCTGGTCCTGACGATCTGATACAATCGAAAACGTAATGGTATTTACACCTGCAACAAACTTAGATATATAATCAGGTTTAATGCTTATATCATATTTAAGTACATCCCACCAATCTCTCTGTGGGTTTATACTGCCCCGCAGGGAGTCCGTGTGTGTAAAACGAAAACTGGTCTGTGAGGACTGAGCTGAACAGAAGCAGAAGAAGCATAAAACAACAGGAAATAAAAGGCTTATTCGTTTCATTTATTAAATTTAAAGGTCGGGTTGAGTCCGAAAAAACCAGGGATCAAAGTGTTGAAGATAAAAAAACATTTTGCATTTGCGATGATTAAATATATAATCGGTTTGGCATGCATGATATGCATGATATCCTGTCATCATACGGCAGATAGCGGGAAAAAAATATTTCGCTATAATGAGGCGACGGGCATTGCTACGCTGGATCCTGCATTTGCCAAAAACCAGTCCATAATATGGGCCGTTCACCAGATTTACAATACGATAGTTGAAACGGATAAGGATTTAAATATAGTTCCTTCTCTCGCCAAAAACTGGGAGGTATCGGCAGACAGACTGGAATATATTTTTCATTTGCGGGATGATGTTTTTTTCCAGGATAATGATGCATTCCCATCCGGGAAAGGAAGAAAGCTCGTTGCAGGTGATATTGAATACAGTTTTAAGCGGTTGCTTGATAAGAATACGGCCAGCAGCGGGGCATGGATTTTCAATAATCTTGTGGATATCGAAAATGGGTTCAAAGCAATCGATGACTCCACTTTTAGGTTACAGCTGATAAGACCATTCAGCCCGATCCTGGGATTGCTGAGCATGCAATACTGTTCCATAGTTCCGAAGGAAGTCGTTGAAAAATATGGAAAGGATTTTCGGAATCATCCCTGCGGAACCGGCCCGTTTCAACTTCAATATTGGGAAGAAGGACAGAATTTAATCCTGATTAAAAATGAGAATTATTTTGAGAAGGACAGCACCGGGAAAGGACTTCCATACCTGGATGCGGTCAAGATTAGTTTTTTTGATAACAAAGCCATGGAGTTTTTGCTGCTGAGCCAGGGTCAACTGGATTTTACCAATGATATCGACGCATCCTTCAAAGATGAAGTGTTGAATAAGAAAGGTGAATTAAAAAAAGAATGGCTGGGAAAAGTTATTCTATCCAAACACAGTTACCTGAACACGGAATATTTTGGAATACTCGTTGATTCAACTAATGCGCTGGTAAAGAATTCCCCTCTCAGGCTAAAAAAAATCAGGCAGGCGATCAATTATGGATTTGACCGCCATAAGATGATGATGTACCTCCGCAATTCGATTGGTATTCCGGCTGAAAGCGGATTCATTCCTGCCGGTCTGCCCGGTTTTGATTCCTCTATAGTTAAAGGGTATCATTATGATCCTTCCAGGTCACGGCAACTATTAACCGAAGCAGGTTTTCCTGAAGGAAGAAATTTGCCGGCAATCAAATTATTGACAATTGATATCTATGCAGACCTGGGTAGTTTTATTGCAAAAGAACTTGAGGAACTGGGCATACATTTACAGGTTGAAGTGGTCCAAAAAAGTTTATTGCTCGAAGAAACTGCAAAATCAGAAGCTTTGTTTTTCCGCGGCAGTTGGATCGCCGATTATCCGGATGCGGAAAATTACCTGAGTGTGTTCTATTCAAAAAACCCTGCTCCTCCGAATTACACAAGGTATAATAATCCGGCTTATGATAAGTTATATGAACAGTCGCTCGCAGAAACCAACGACTCAATAAAAAATAAAATGTACAGACAAATGGACCAGATGGTCATTAATGATGCGCCGATTGTACCTTTATGGTATGATGAAGTAATCCATCTTGTCAATCCCTGGGTAAAAGGATTTGAACCGAATGGATTGAACCTCCTCGAACTGAGAAGGGTGAAACTGGAGCGATAAACTTTTTTCAGTTGTTTTAAATTCCTATTTTGTCGACTTCAATTTATTCTTGAAAACTCCGCCGTTGTTGGTTTTTTAAATGAATCCATCATGCAGCGCTACTAACAACACCAACAATGCTTAGAGTAAATAGTGTGTTGAAACCACAGATATCTATTAATGAGATTAAGCCTAGAGGTAATGAAGGCCTTATAATAAATCAAACTCAAACTCAAACAATGAAAAGAATTATCTTTTTTTTAAGTGTCGTTCTTTTTTGCCTTTCGTCCTTTGCACAAAGGAAAGAAGCGCTAATCGATACACTTTACAAGGAATTTCTTTCACCAGGCAATTCTGCTCGTCCCCGTGTGTGGTGGCATTGGATGAATGGCAATATTACTGAAGATGGGATAAGAAAAGATTTGGAATGGATGCATCGTGTAGGCATTGGTGGCTTTCAGAATTTTGATGCAGCACTTGCTACACCGCAGATAGTAGAGAAGCGGTTGACCTATATGACACCGGATTGGAAAGATGCATTTAATTTTACCACAAAACTTGCAGATTCATTACATCTTGAAATGGCAATTGCGGGTTCCCCCGGCTGGAGTGAAAGTGGCGGCCCCTGGGTAAAGCCCGAAGATGGTATGAAAAAAATTGTGTGGACCGAAACACGTGTTACGGGTGGCACATCTAACATTAAAATAGTTGCGCAATCAGGCATTACAGGCCCGTTTCAGAACATCCCAATGCAACCCGGCTTTGGCGAAAACCGTGATGCATCAAAGCTTCCTTTGCTTTATAAAGACATTGCTGTTGTAGCTTTTAAATTACCGGAGACAGACAAATCATTAAGTGAGCTAGGCGCCGTAGTAACATCAAGTGGCGGTAATTTCACGTTACAACAATTAACCGATGGGGATCTTGCTACAGCCAATCTTTTGCCAAAAGATTCTGTTGCTGGATTTGGATGGATACAGTTTGCATTTCCTCGCCCACAAACCATCAAAGCCATAACCATGGTGGGAGGCGGCAATCCCGGTATGTTTGGATTTGGCGCTGATACAAAAGACAGCCGCAAACTCGAGGCCAGTGACGATGGTATTAATTTCAGGGTTGTTTGTATTATTCCCCCTGGCGCTATCACAGAACAAACTATCGATATACCTGCAGCTACTGCAAAATATTTTCGTGTCACTATAAAAAATCCGCCGCCACCGGTGAACATCGGCGCTGCTTTTGGTTTTGGTGATAGGGGAAGGACGAAAGACCCCGGTGGTACCGCCATTGCAGAAATTGTTTTACATACGACCAGCCGTATTAATATGTTCGAGGAGAAAGATGCTTTTGCGCCGGTGGGTAATTTGAACTCAAAGATGACCACAGCAACAAATGATGTAATTGCAATAGGCGATATCATCGACCTCACTGATAAATTAAATGCAGATGGAAACCTGAACTGGACGGCACCTGATGGAGAATGGGATATTGTTCGGTTTGGTTATTCATTGCTTGGCATAACCAACCATCCAGCATCACCTGAGGCTACGGGTTTTGAAGTGGATAAGTTAGACCCTCCTGCTGTGAAAAATTATTTCACCAGCTATCTTGACCAATATAAAAATGCTACGCAAGGTTTAATGGGCAGCAAAGGCGGATTGCAATTTATGATAACAGATAGTTGGGAAGCGGGTGCTCAAAACTGGACGGCGAACCTTCCCGCAGAATTTCAGAAACGTCGCGGGTACAGTATCATTCCGTGGTTGCCCATATTAACTGGTCATCCGATAAAAAGTGCAGAGGCAAGCGAACAATTTTTGTTTGATTTCAGAAAGACTTTGAGTGAAATGGTTGCCGAATATCATTACGATGCGCTTACAAATATTCTTGCACAATATGGAATGAAGCGATATTCGGAATCGCATGAAAGTGGCCGTGCTTTGATAGCAGATGGCATGGATGTAAAACGAAATGCGGCTGTTCCAATGTCTGCAATGTGGACGCCTAACCCCCTCACTAACGGCGGCGACCAGACAGGTTATGAAGCTGACATTCGCGAGTCTGCATCTACAGCACACATCTATGGACAAAATCTTGTTGCTGCAGAATCATTGACGGCCTTAGGTTTTCCTGCAACAGCCTGGTCCTATTGTCCTGAGAATTTAAAACCTACTGCAGACCTTGAACTGGCAAGTGGATTGAACAGGTTTGTAATTCATTGTTCCGTGCATCAACCAACTGACAATAAAATTCCCGGCCTTGGTCTCGGACCATTTGGTCAGTGGTTTACGCGTCATGAAACATGGGCAGAAGAAGCAAAACCATGGATAACTTATTTAGCTCGCAGTTCTTACTTGTTGCAACAGGGGAGGTTTGTTGCTGATGTAGTTTATTATTATGGTGAAGACAATAACATCACTTCTTTGTTTGGCAAAAAATTGCCTGCAATTCCTGAAGGATATAATTATGATTTTATAAACGCGAATGCCCTTATCAATTTATTATCTGTAAAAGATGGAATGCTTGTTACACCAAGCGGCATGAGCTATCATTTGCTGGTATTGGATAGTAATGCAACAAGAATGTCGTTACCGGTACTGCGTAAAATAAATGAATTGGTAAAAGCTGGGGCAACAGTAGCAGGTGTTAAGCCGAATTCAACATTAGGTTTATCAGATGATCAAAATGAGTTCGATAGACTGGTCAGGGACACATGGAATTCATCCAATTCAAAAGTTACGGAAGGTAAATCAACAGGCGACGTACTAAATGCAATAAGTGTTGGCCCTGATTTCACTTACACAAAACCAGAGACTGATACTAAATTATTATATGTACATAGGAGATTACCCGATCGGGAAATATATTGGATTAACAGCCGGAATAACAGGGTAGAGAACCTTGAAGCAACATTTCGTGTTTCGGGAAAATTGCCACAGCTCTGGTCTCCTGAAACAGGCAAAACAGAACCATTGTCTTACAGCATTGCTGAGGGCGTCACGAAAGTCAAACTGCACCTGGAACCCAACGATGCATTGTTTGTTGTGTTCAAAGACAAGGCAACAAAATCTTCTGTTGAATTACCTGCCGTTAAGGTAAAAGAATTAGCAACAATAAGCGGGGAGTGGAAAGTTGATTTTCAGAAAGACCGCGGCGCACCGGCTAGCTCAACATTTGATAAACTGGTTTCATACACAGATAATGCGAATGCAGGTATAAAATATTTTTCGGGCACTGCCACCTATACAAAAACAATCTCGGCTGATAAAGATTGGTTTACAAAAGATGTGGAGCTCTGGTTAAATCTTGGAGATGTAAAAAATATTGCTGAAGTAATTGTGAATGGAAAATCGTTAGGTATTATCTGGAAGCATCCATTCCGTGTTAATATCGGGAGCGCGTTAAAACCTGGTAAAAATACAATTGTCATAAAGGTTACCAATCTTTGGGTAAACCGTTTAATTGGCGATGCACAACCCGGTGTTAGCAATAAGATCACTTATACCACAATGCCTTTTTACCAGGCCAATTCAAAATTGTTGCCTTCAGGTTTATTGGGCCCAGTGCAGGTAATGTCTGTCGGGAGAAAGTAGATTTTTTATGAACCCAACCCTCGAATAAGTATGAACTTCGTTGCGTTACACACCTAGGTTTCTGTTCATTGACCAACAAAGAACAAAAGCACAAGTGTGCGACGCAACGATGTTGATCTTAGTACAAATGCCGGGTTCATAAAATAAATAACCGACAAACGTTCGCAGTTGTGCAAGATGGATTCCTTTATAACACCAATAACGGCGTGAGAGTTCTTACTCTCCCAAGGCGAGTCACCGTAGCGGCTGCATTATTGAAATCAAAGAGCTGATGCGGGACTCGCAACAGCAGACCAAATGGTGAGCCAATGGCCGATGAGTCCTGCAGTAACAGGTTCTCTATGCTGCGCGCATGGTAGTGACTCATCGGGGGAAAATTGGAGCGATAAGTATTTCTATTTTGTAGTCTTCAATTTATCCTTAAACACTTTTTCAAACTTTTCCACCTTTGGCCTGATCACAAAAGTGCAATAGGGCTGTGAGCCGTGATTGTCATAATAGTGCTGATGATAATCTTCTGCTGGATAAAATTTGGTGAAGGCTGTGATCTCCGTCACGATGGGCTTATCATATGCACCGCTTTTATTGAGTTGTTCCTTATAATGCTCGGCTTTTTTCTTTTGTTCTGCATCATGATAAAAAATCACACTGCGGTATTGCGTGCCTACATCATTACCCTGCCGGTTAAGCGAAGTAGGGTCATGCGATTCCCAGAACACTTCCAGCAATTCATCGAAACTGATTACAGAAGGATCGTAAATGATCTGAAGGCATTCGGCATGACCGGTCGTACCCGTGCAAACATCTTCATAGGAAGGACTGGGAACTGTTCCTCCGGAATATCCTGATGTGACTTTCAGTACGCCTTTCAATTCCTGGAAAATGGCTTCGGTACACCAGAAGCAACCGGTACCGAAAGTGGCGGTGTCTGTTTTTAATCCTGCGGGGATTTTAGTTTCTGTCATATTAATATGTTGAGAAGATGATTCTGCACAGGAACCTGCAAACAATACCCAACTGAACGCAATTGATAAAAAATACATGGCTTTCATCGATTTAATGTACAATTTAAGTGAATAGGCCCGGACTTTATTAAATGCAAGATAATTCCTGTTGCAAATCATTTTTTGTAAGATAAATGACAATTGAAGGCATTTAAAAGTTCATTAACATAAGAAAAGGATAACGACTTGCAAGTTCCGGTCCATGAATCTGATTCCCTATTTTTGCTATAACAGATAATGACTGGTCCATAAGCCATTGTCAAAGTTAAATTATGAAGTATTTTCCCGAATCGGCGCTGGTTCAGCTTGAATTTGATAAAGTAAAAGCCCTGCTGGTGGAGCATTGTAAATCGGAGCAGGCGAAAATGAAAGCGGACGAACTGCGCATTCATACGCTTAGGGAATATATTGAACTGGAATTACAACAGGCTCATGAATACAAACTCATTGTTCAGCAGGCTTTGTATTTTCCTAACGATTATGTGCTTAATCTTTCAAAAGATCTAAGGCTGCTTGCCATTCCCGGGGCCGTGCTCAATGGTGGACAATTCATGCAGATCCGAAAGCTCGCCGAAAGTATCCAACGCGTTTTTCACTGGTTTGACCAGGAAAGAAGGATTGCTTATCCGGCTCTTGCCAAAGTAATCGGAGAAACCCATTATGAAAAAATGATCCTGAAATGGATTGATGAAGTGCTGGATGAAAATGGCAACGTGCTCGATGATGCATCTGAAGAACTGGCTGATATAAGAATGAGTCTATTCCGGAAAAGGAATGAATTACGTCGCTTGTTCGACAGGGTTTTATCAAGATTGAATAAATCAGGTTATGTTGCGGATATTGAAGAAGCTTTTCTCAATGGCAGGAGGGTAGTGGCGATTTTTGCCGAACACAAGAGGCAGGTGAAAGGAATACTGCACGGAGAAAGCGACACCAGGAAGACTGCATTCATTGAGCCCGAGGAAACGATTGAACTCAATAACGAAATATTTTCCCTCGAACATTCGGAAAACCGCGAAATCAATCGCATACTTCGTGACCTAACGGCTAAATTATCTGTGCATGCCGGCTTGTTACAGACTTATCATAATATCATAGCCGAATATGACTTTATCCGCGCCAAAGCAATGCTGGCAATCGATATGAATGGGAATCTTCCTTTGCTGCAGGACAAGGCGCATATCCATCTCGTACAGGCTGTTCATCCTTTGCTGTTTCTTTATAATAAAAAAAATCAGAAACCCACGATTCCAACGAATATTGAACTGAATGAAAAGAATCGCATTCTTGTTATTTCCGGGCCCAATGCAGGGGGCAAAACGGTTACGCTAAAAACAGTAGGGTTGTTGCAACTGATGATTCAAAGCGGTTTGCTGATTCCTGCACATCCTGATTCCACAATAGGTATTTTTAAGCAGATCATGATTCATATTGGAGATACCCAAAGTCTCGAATTTGAATTGAGTACCTACAGCTCCCACCTGAAGAACATGAAATATTTTATCGAGAATGCGAATGGCAAAACATTGTTTTTTATTGATGAATTGGGAAGCGGCAGCGATCCCAGTCTTGGCGGCGCATTTGCCGAAGTGATTCTGCAGGAACTGGTCAGAAAACACGCACTGGGTATTGTGACTACGCATTACCTGAATCTGAAAGTCATGGCAAATAAAACTCCGGGCATAATAAACGGGGCGATGACTTTTGATGAAAAGAATTTGCAACCACTCTATAAACTGGCTATTGGCAAACCGGGTAGTTCATATACGTTTTCCATCGCAGAACGGATTGGCCTTGATCCTGCATTGATCCGGAATGCAAGAAAGCTGGTGGATGAAGATCATTTCCGGCTCGACAAATTGCTCAATCGTACTGAGCAGGATTTGCATAATCTCGAAAAAAAAGAAAAAGAATTACAGCAATTGATCAGGCAAAATGAGAAGCTGCACAAAGAAATGGAATCCCTGATGAATAAGGAACGCCATCAGCAGCGGGTGGAAATGCTAAAGCATCAGAACAGGATTACGGAAGATCGTATTACTTATCTCAGGGAAATGGAAAGGAAACTGAAGCAGATTGTTTTTGACTGGCGAAAAGCAGAGAATAAAAATGAGGTCATCAAGCAAATGCAGGCTTTGTTGTTCAAACAAAAGGAAAAACAGGTGACTGAAAAAGTAAAAAAGAAATTCGATTCAAAATATATTGAAGTAGAAGGAAGTGCTAAAGTGGGGGATAAGGTCATGATGAAAAAAAATCACCAGGTGGGTATTGTAAAAGAAGTCAGGGGTAAAAAAGCAGTTGTGCAGCTGGGACTGATGCCAATCACAGTCGGGTTAAACGATCTCACTGTGGTGCGCGACAAAGTGGTGGAACTAAAAGCAGATTGATGTGATCGTGAACAGAATTAAAATAGATAGATCGGAAAAGCAATTTCCGGGTTAAGCAGGTAGTTGAGTCCTGCTATTTTTGCTTATGATATTTTTAATTCCTTATTCTTTTTTAAAAAAACTATTATGTCTACGCTAACTATGACTCAACCATTGACAGGCGTCAGGGCCAAACGAATTGAGTCTATTGATCTTTTGCGAGGCATCGTCATTATTATCATGGCGCTTGATCATGTCCGTGATTATTTTCATCACAGTGCATACATTTATGACCCGACTGATTTTTCACAAACGAGTGTATGGATTTTTTTCACCCGCTGGATCACCCATTTTTGTGCACCTGTTTTTACTTTTCTGGCCGGGACCTCTGCCTGCCTGATCGGTTTCCGGAAAACCAGGAAAGAAGTGTCCTTCTTTCTTTTTACAAGAGGATTGATCCTGGTGATCGGAGAAGTCACATTGATTACGCTGGGTTGGACATTTAACCTTGCCTATCCTGTGCTCATTCTGCAGGTGATCTGGTCAATCGGAATCAGCATGATTGCCCTGTCAGCCCTGGTCTATCTCCCACGTTGGGCCATTCTTGCTATAGGTATTTTGTTGATTGCGGGACATAATCTTCTTGATTCAGTTCATGTACAAGGCAAAGGCCTCACATCTTTTTTCTGGTCCCTGCTGCATGAACAAAATTTCTCTTTTGTTTACGGACATTTTTTAGTCATTGTTGGTTATCCCGTCATACCCTGGATTGGCATTATCGCTACAGGCTATTGCCTGGGGAGTTTATACGCTCCCGGATATGATCCGGTTAAAAGAAAGAAAACTCTTTTGTCTGTCGGGATGGCTGTCAGCCTACTTTTCATCATCATCAGAGCAATCAATGTGTATGGCGATCCGCATCCCTGGTCCGTACAGAAAAATTCTTTATTTACTTTTCTTTCATTCTTGAACACAACCAAATATCCACCTTCTCTTCTGTATTCTTTAATGACATTAGGACCTGCAATAGTTTTCCTTGCACTGGCAGAAAAGCCTTTGAATGCCCTGACAGAAAAGATTTCTGTTTTTGGGCGAGTACCGATGTTCTTTTATATCGTCCATATTTATTTTATTCATTTGTTTGCCATGATTGCGGCAACATTTTCAGGATACAAATGGTCGGATATGATCTTACATACATGGGTAACCGCAAATTCACAATTAAGAGGATTCGGTTTTAACCTGCTTGTAGTTTATATCCTTTGGATAGTAGTGATTGTTCTTTTATATCCATTGTGTAAATGGTACGATCAATATAAAAGAACCCATCTGACACAGCAAAAATGGCTCAGCTATATTTAAACCAGGATTGCTATTTCTATGAATGCTAAACAGGCAGCGGCCGAAAAGGCCATAACATTTGTTCAAAGCGGTATGGTTGTTGGACTAGGGACAGGATCAACTGCTTATTGGGCGATAGAAGGGATCGGCAGAAGAATACAAGAAGAAGGATTGGAAATCCGGTCAATCGCTACTTCGAAGCGATCGGAAGATCAGGCAAAGTCATTGGGAATTTCTCTTGTTTCCTTTTCTGCAATTGATGTAATAGACATTACCATCGATGGGGCTGATGAAACTGATGGAGATTTGAATCTGATCAAAGGCGGCGGCGGCGCGCTTCTTCGCGAAAAAATTGTGGCTTCGAATAGCAGGCAGCTGGTTATTGTAGTTGATGAAAGCAAGCTGGTCAAATATCTTGGAAAATTTCCCTTGCCCGTGGAAGTCGTTGTTTTTGGCTGGGAAAAAACGATTCAAAAATTAAAAGATCTGGGATGCAGCCCAAACCTGAGAATGGATAAGGATCATCCTTATCTCACAGACAATAATAATTATATTATCGATTGTTCATTTGGAAAAATAGAACATCCTTCGGATTTACATCAACAAATTAATTCGATTACCGGTGTAGTAGAAAACGGGCTTTTTATTCGCCTGGCAACAAAACTGGTTGTAGGAAACGAGCAGGGAAATGCACGCGTGTTCCCGGAATAGCCTGACTAATCAAATAGCTCTTTATTTACAAATTGAGGTTTTTGCAAATGCAATCCACAGGTTGAATTGAGTTTGTCGACCAGGTAAACTGTCAGCTCGGGAGATTTGGCTTCATCATGCATGTGCATAAAGAAATACAATTCTTCCATATTATGATCGAGCCAGTATTTAATCCGGTTCACCCAGGTATCGCAGCGTGGAAAATCGGTTTCATGCAGGCTATTGCCTACATAGCGAATAAAAGCTTTGGGAATCGTCAGCTCCATATGACAGCAATCTCTTCGGCCCGCGGTATCGGTAATCACAGCTCCCATATTAAGTGAATGCAGGGTATCAAAGAATTCTTTTCTGATAGCCGCATTTGCATACCATTCGGGATGCCGCACTTCAACAAAAAACTGAAGATCGATTGGCAGTGATCGTAGATAACCAAACAATTCCTCTCTCCGTTTTGGGGTAAATGTATCACTTACCTGCATGAATATCGGCCCAAGATGTTCACCAAAGGCCAGGATGCCGCGCAGAAATTCTGTCGTCAGAAAATCCTTTCCTTTCAGGCTTCCCCGATGCGTAATGGCATTGTACATTTTCGGGCAGAATTTAAAATCTGTCCCATTGGCCATTGAAGCCCATTTCGAAATACCTGTCGGACCATATATTTTATAATGCGTTGCGTTTAGTTCGATGCTGTTGTAATGATGGACATAATGTAGAAGAAAATCTTTTTCTTTTGTTTTTGGAGGGTATATTTTTCCTACCCATTCAGGTCGGCCCCATTTGGCACAACCGAGATATACTTTTGGGTCATTTATTTTTTTCCCATCCAATATTGCTTTATTCCTCGCCGGTTCAACAGGCAGATTGAAATCAATTGAATCTAATTGCTCTTCCGGTACACGCCCGAACTCCATAAAATATTTTATATAAAGTTAGCATTTGGCTACCTGATAAGGTTTATTCCCGGAGTGAATTGCGTGAATGAGTTGATCCCGCCTGTTTCCTCACCAGCAACACCAGGATGCAGAGATAATAAGCAATGTAAAAACGATCAGCGATAGCAGGTTGGAAAATAAACCTGACGATAAAAATGACGAGGATTGTCATCGCTATCATTTGGTCAAAGTTGAAATTATAAAAACGGAAGGACGGGAAAGGGAAAAATACCAATAGCAAGAGAAATAAAAATAAAACCAGGTTTGAGGCAAGCAAACCGGTGACCAGATGCGAATAAGCCAATGTGAAATAATCCCTGAAATGAAAGAGAGGCTGGTAATGATAGGATAAATTTAGCTGTTTGAGGAAAGAAGGATAATAGAATACACTCCATCCAAAAGAGCTTGCATTTCTTGCAATAATGAGATAGCAGGAAAAAAAGACCAGGAGGGCCAAAGCATATTTTCCCGGCGATATTTTTATTTTATTCGTGAATAAGAGCATTGTCAAAATGAAAAAAGATGGGACAATATTGTCAAGCCTTGTAAAAACAGAAAGCAGCAATAATCCAAATGCAACAGTTAATGGTTTTTTTTCTATCAGAAAATAGAAAGCACCGAATAAAAATAGAGCGGAAAGGCAATCAGGTGAAGAAGTCCTGATTACGTCGATCATAGGAGCTGAATACATGATGAGTAAACTTGCAGCAAATGCTACCAGTATTGGCAAATATTTTTGCAGCCATAAAAACAGTAGCGCTCCTATAAGTAAAAAAGGAAGGATGGAAAGCAGAATAATTGAGTGAATCAATGAATAACCTGATTTGTTCAACAGATAGATGGATTTGGTATATAAAGGTTTCACCACATAGAAGGGTAGTTGATTATAGAAACTGGCTGCATTTTTTTCCAGTCTCTGCCTGTACTCCACGGAACTGTCTGTTAAAAGCGTATATTCTTTTGCTGGAATTTCTTCTTTAGCAATCGTATATACCTTATCGTGAATTAGCTGCGCATTATCCTGATCATGATACAGAACCACACCCATATAGGCAAGCATATCCCAGTTGTAATAAGGTCTTTTAAAGGAAAAGATACAAATCGGAAGCAGGCAAAGAAAATAGGCAATCAAGACGAGGGATTTTACATAGATAATCAGCCTGGAAGGTCTGCCGGAAGGATGATGTGATCCCATTTTCTTAAACCGGTTTTCTAAATGGAATCGGAAGTTATGAATTGAAATCTGATTGACAATGATCTTTCTTCACAGTGCAATATATTCACTAAATTCGTCCACTTTATGAATCCGGATCTAAATCAGCTTGCATGTCAATTTTTATTGTATTGGTATGTCTTGTGATACTGGTACTTCTTATCACCTGGCTAAAACTTAATGCATTTCTTGCGCTACTCATTGTTTCCATACTCGCCGGCATATTGTTGGGAATTCCGCTAAATAACATTGCTCATTCTCTGCAGAAAGGCATGGGTGATACGCTTGGATCACTCGTGATTATTATTTCGATCGGAGCCATGCTCGGAAAGATAGTAGCGGAAAGCGGCGCGGCGAAAAAGATCTCATCGGTAATGATGAAAATATTCGGGGAAAAATATATTGGATGGGCGCTAATGATAACAGGCTTTATTGTAGGGATCCCCTTATTTTACAATGTGGGTTTTGTATTGATGATCCCATTGATTTTTTCAGTAGTGTATCAATATAAATTGCCTGCAGTGTACACCGGCCTTCCTATGCTCGCTGCATTGTCAGTAACGCATGGCTTTCTCCCGCCGCATCCATCACCCGTTGCCCTGGTTGATCAGTTTCATGCGAACATGGGCACTACTTTATTGTATGGTTTATTGATCGCCATTCCTGCGATTATTATTGCCGGATTGCTGTATTCAAAAACATTAAAAGATATTACCGTCGCGCCGTTGCAAATATTTAAGGCTGAACATACCGATCGTGGCAAATTGCCGGGGACAGCAAATAGTTTTTTTTCTGCACTGCTTCCGGTCCTGTTGCTAATTTTTACCAGTTTGCTAACCCCGGTAGTAAAGCATCATCCGCAGGCGAAGAACATTGCTTCATTTATTGCCGATCCATCCATTGTGATGTTATTGTCACTTTTAGTGGCGACCTACACCCTGGGTATTCATACCGGCAGAAGCATGAAAGAAGTGATGAACATCTATGTAGAAGCGGTGAAAGATGTATCCATGATCCTGCTCATCATCGGAGGTTCCGGGGTTTTGAAGCAGGTGCTGACAGACAGCGGCGTAAGTATGGAAATAGCCAATCTGCTGCAGGGATGGAACCTTCATCCTTTATTGTTGGCCTGGCTGATTGCCGCAATCATACGGGTATGTATAGGGTCTGCAACCATTGCGGGATTGACAGCAGCCGGCATCATTGCGCCGATGATGGCTCAGATTCACGTCAACCCCAGTTTAATGGTATTATCGATCGGCGCAGGCAGTTTGATGTTCTCGCACGTGAATGATTCAGGATTCTGGATTTTCAAAGAATATTTTAATTTATCAATCAAGCAAACCATCAGGTCCTGGTCAATTATGGAAACCATCATAGCTTTTGTTGGACTGTTAGGTGTGGTCATTCTAAATCTCTTCATTCAAAAATAAAATATGTCAGCCGAGCTAAATTTTTCTTCACTTGGATTCAGTCTTCCACCCGCACCATCGCCAGCGGGAGTATATAAACCCTGTCTGCAGGATGGAAAATATTTATATGTGTCAGGCCATGGTCCTGTAAAAGATGACAAAAGCCTCATTGCAGGACGGGTTGGTAAAGACCTGGATGCAGACCAGGCAAAGCATGCAGCAAGGCAGGTAGGACTGACGATTTTATCAACTATTCGTTCTTACATCGGAAGTCTTGATAAAATCAAAAGAGTAATCAAAGTGCTGGGCATGGTGAATGCTGTTCCGGAATTTGAAAAACATCCCTACGTGATAAACGGATGCAGTGAATTATTTGCCCAGATATGGGGAGAAGACAATGGAGTAGGTGTGAGAAGCGCTGTTGGTATGGGTTCGCTTCCCAACAATATCCCTGTTGAAATAGAAGCGTTGTTTGAACTATATTAAAAGAAGTGTGATGAAAGAAAATAAAAATGACTGGTATAGTATAAACGATGTGGAAGGGCTGGATTCGCCTGCACTCGTAATCTATATTGAACGCGTGAAGCAGAATATTGCTGCGGCCATCAATATGATCGGAGATGTGAACCGGCTTCGTCCGCATATTAAAACAAATAAATCGGAAGAAACAGCTCAATTGATGATCGGTGCTGGCATTACGAAATTTAAATGTGCAACTATTGCGGAAGCAGAAACGCTGGGAATTTGTCATGCGAAAGATGTCTTACTTGCATATCAACCAATTGGTCCCAAAGTATTGCGTTTTATTTCAGTGATACAAAAATATCCTGCGACAAAATTTTCCTGTCTTGTTGATGATATAGTTGTTGCCAGACAAATAGCCGAAACCATTTCTGCACATAAACTGGATGTCCCTGTTTATCTTGATCTCAATGTTGGGCAAAACAGGACAGGCATTGAACCTGGAGATGAGGCATTACAACTTTATCTTGATTGCTCAAAGCTCAATGGAGTGAAGCCTGTTGGATTGCATGTGTATGACGGGCATATCCGGGATCTGGATTGGAATTTGAGAAAGCAGAACTGCGATAAAGCATTTGCGCCCGTTGACCAGATGAAAGATGATATCGTGAAAAAAGGATTACCGGAGCCTGTTATCATTGCGGGGGGATCACCGACTTATTCTATTCATTCGAAAAGGAAATCTGTTGAATGCAGTCCGGGCACTTTTGTTTATTGGGACAAAGGATATGCTGACCTCTGTCCGGAACAACCATTTCTACCTGCGGCATTGGTGATCACAAGAATTGTATCTGCTCCAACTCCAACGAAGTTATGTCTGGATCTGGGGCATAAATCCGTGGCCGCTGAAAATGAAATTTCCCGTCGTGTTTTTTTTCTCAATGCTCCGGAATTAAAAGCAGTAAGTCAAAGCGAAGAGCATCTTGTAGTTGATGCTCCTGCGGATCATTCTTATAAAAGAGGAGATGTATTGTACGGATTGCCGTATCACATTTGTCCCACCGTGGCATTATATGAAAGAGCATATACTGTACAGGACAGGCATGTAAGCGGTGAATGGAGAGTAATTGCAAGAGACAGAAAAATCACAATATAAATGAACTAATCACGTGAAAGCACAAAGAGTAAACAAAAGACGCAAAGAATCTCTGCAGCTTCGCGCTACTCTTTGCCCTTTTGCGTGAGCTTAATTGATCAAAAAATTTGACTACACATGTTTATTATAGATGCCCATCTCGATCTCAGCATGAATGCTATGGAATGGAACCGTGATCTGAGGAAACCGGTGACTGAAATTTGCGATAGAGAAAAGGGCATGACAGATAAGCCTGACCGTGGTAATGCGCTTGTTTCATTGCCAGAATTGCGGAGAGGGAATATCGGGCTCGTGGTCGCGACAATGATCGCGAGATATGTTGCCCCGGAAAATCCACTGCATGGATGGCATTCTCCTGAGCAGGCCTGGTCGCAGACCCGCGGGCAACTGGCATGGTATAATGCCATGGAAGAATTGGGCGAGATGAAACAGGTCATAGATCTTGTCTCACTCGAAGAGCATTTGTTGATTTGGAATAACGATCAGCCGAATCAAGCGAAGCCTGTCGGTTACATATTGAGTTTAGAAGGAGCCGATTCAATAATTAGCATTCAGCATTTGGAGAGAATGTATCAACAGGGATTGCGGGCAATCGGTCCTGCGCACTACGGACCCGGCAGATATGCCAATGGTACCGATGCCACAGGAAAAATGAATCAGCAGGGACTTGCGTTGCTCGACAAAATGGAAGAATTGAATATTATTCTTGATGCAACTCATTTATGTGATGATGCATTTTGGCAGGCGATGGATCATTTTGATGGCGCGGTGTGGGCAAGCCATAACAATTGTCGTGTACTTGTCAATCATAATCGCCAGTTCAGTGATGAACAGATCAAAGTGTTGATTGAAAGAGGATCTGTGATTGGAGCAGCAATGGATGCCTGGATGATTGTTTCGGGATGGGTGCGGGGACAATCGACTCCCCAAAATATGAATTGCAATCTCGATAAACTGATCGATCATATTGATCATATATGCCAGCTTGCCGGCAATACCCTGCATGTCGGCATTGGCTCTGACCTCGACGGCGCATTTGGAAAAGAACAGGCGCCTTATGATTTGGAGACGATTGCTGACATTCAAAAGATTTCTTCCCTGCTTAAAAAAAGGGGATACTCAGAATCAGATATCACGAATATTATGCACGAAAACTGGCTCCGTTTTTTGCGAAAGACCTGGGCCTAAAATACTGGTTTTATTAGCCATTATTTTTCATTTTTGGCACAATTATTTCAGGATTACTGAATAATCAGCTAAAAGTCTACACCTATGAAAAGAGCTGCTTTTTTTCTGCGAAATGCGATAGTGCTCTCCTTTTTATGCATTCTTTTATTCCCTGCCTGCAAAAAGGATCGAGCAGGTGAATCTACTTCAGTTAAATCAGGCGATAGCACAAATAATAGCACCTGCTCTGCAACCAAAGCGGATGCAGAAAATATAATGATTTTCCCGGCCGATAATCCCTGGAACCAGGATATATCCGGTGAACCGGTTGATCCATATAGTGACCAGATTATCGCCAATTTTTCAACTGCCCCATTGAAAGCTGATTTCGGCAGTGGCTTATGGGATAATGCACCAATCGGGATTCCATTCGTGGTAGTTTGCGGAAATCAGTCTAAGGTGAATGTGGCTTTCAGAGCGAATTCCTATGATGGGAATTATGGAGATGAAAGTGATCCCGGCCCTTATGCAATACCGTTAGATGCGCCGATAGAAGGCAATGGACAGGGTGATGCACATGTCATCTCAGTAGACAAAGACAATGATATTTTATACGAATTATATAATGCCAGCGTGAATGGAGATCATTGGGAAGCCTCTTCAGGGGCCATTTTTAATTTGCAATCAGATCAATTACGCCCTGATGGCTGGACTTCCGCTGATGCTGCAGGATTGCCGATTTTTCCCGGTTTGGTCAGGTATGATGAACTGGCCAAAGGGGTGATTGATCATGCGATCAGGTTCACCTTATCTAAATCTATTGTGCAACCGGCTTATATTTATCCGGCACGTCACAAGGTTAATGGAACAGGTGGTCAATATGGATTACCATTTGGAGCGAGGATCCGATTAAAAGCCAGTTATGATATCAGCGGGTTCACGCCGCGCCAGCAAATCATATTGACAGCTTTAAAGAAATACGGATTGATTCTTGCTGATATAGGAAGTAATTTATATATCAGCGGTGCTCCTGATGATCGATGGGACAATGATGAATTGCATGCACTCGGAACAGTTACGGCAAGTAATTTTGAAGTAGTGAAATTCAACAATTAGTATACATTCGTCACATACTTGCGTGCAAATAATCTTTTAACTGGGAGATGGTCTCCTGTTGCGTAAGAATAGTTTCCCTGACAAGGTCATTAATGGAGACAATACCACAAATAACACCGTTTTCAAAAACCGGGAGATAGCGAATATTTCTGTCAGACATAAGTTGCATACAATATTCAATAGTATCGGTTGGAGTGACTGTGGGAAGATCTTCAGACATGATTTCAGATATCCTGGTATCGGTAGATGATTTTCCTTTCAGTATTACTTTTCTTGAATAATCTCTTTCAGTCATGATCCCAAGGTAACGTTCTCCATCCATTACCATAACGGAGCCTATATTCTGATCCGCCATTATTTTCAATGCTTCAAGAACTGAAGAATCCGGTGCAACACCAGTGATCTTTCTTCCTTTGTGAAAAAAAATATCGGATACTTTTTTCATACAGCAATTATTAAATGAACGATGGTTAGGTTGTTGTAATTTACAAATTTTAGCAGGAAAAGCAAATATTAAGATTCAACACCCCGCAGTAGTTGACATGTTAATAAGAACCTGATATACATAGAATTACTTAGGATACCCGCACCTGTGGCATTTTGCCTGGGACATTTTTGACAGATAATTCAAGAGTAGTAAACTGTAATGAATGCTTTTAAAAAGGATGTCCGATAAATACCGATCGGAAAATACCGTTGGTGCGATTTCCCTTCCCATCCGTACCTGAATTTTACCTGAATACATGGTCAGCCAACCATAAGGAGTTAAGGTAATTAGCCTTTTAAAAAGAATTAAATTCTACCGTTTATCATTTTTTACGTATTAAATTCATTTTATTATTTAATTTACAGACAAAAATATGGATGATTCTTTAGATAAAATTGACCTTCATATTCTGCAAAGCATGCAGGCAAATGCGCGCATTTCCAATGTTGATCTTGCAAGGGAATTGAAAATGGCTCCATCTGCTGTGTTGGAAAGAGTGAAGAAACTGGAGCAAAACCAGGTGATCAAAGAATACACGACCCAAATCAACCCCGATGTGTTTGATCAAAAGTTATTGGCTTTTATTTTTATAAAAGCCACGGATGGGCTGGGCTGCAGTACAACGGGACTTGCACTTTCCAAAATTCCGGAAGTGCAGGAAGTGCATCATGTCGCAGGTGAAGATTGTTATCTCGTCAAAGTGCGTACCAATGACTCGGCTTCGCTGATGTCGCTCATGCGCAATAAATTTAGTAAAATCCCCAATATTCTATCTACAAAAACAACCATCGTACTCGAGACCGTAAAAGAAGAACAGAAATTAGTAATACCAAAAAAATAATTTATGACAGAAAGAGTGAATCGACCCGTTTCTTCGCTCATGGTGGTTATAGCATTTGCTATTGTATACCTGGTCTGGGGATCGACTTATTTTTTTATTCGGGTGGCCATTCAGCAAATTCCCGCTCTGCTCATGGCTTTCCTTCGTTTCTTCAGCGCCGGGTTTCTGTTGTTCATCTGGTGTGCGATCAATGGTGAAAAATTATTCAACAGACAAAGCATAAGACCTGCAGTTCTAAGTGGGCTGTTCATGCTGGTTGTTGGCAATGGTGCAGTGGTGTGGTCTGAACAATTTCTACCGAGTTCATTTGCAGCCGTGATAGCCTCTACGTCTCCGATCTGGTTCGTAGTCCTGGATGGACGTAACAGGGGAATTAATTTTAGAAGCAGGGAAACAGTTGTCGGACTGCTTATTGGCTTTGTGGGTGTGATTTTGTTGTTCAGTGAAGAAGCTATTCGTGCCTGGACAACCGCAGGAAACAGCATGGAGATTATTGCTGTTGTAATTTTAATGATTGGTGCAGCGTCATGGGCAGGAGGATCTTTGTACGCTAAATATTATTCCAAAGGCGATTCCCAGTCAGCAAATGCTGCATGGCAAATGCTTTCCGCCGGCATTGCATTTCTGCCACTCAGTGCAATAAGCGGAGAGTGGAAGAATTTTCACTGGTCGCAGGTGGGATCTACTTCCTGGCTTGCCCTGGTCTATTTGATTGTCTTCGGTTCACTCATTGCTTATAGCGCATATGCATGGCTGTTAAAAGTAAAACCGGCCACACAGGTCAGTACCCACGCCTATGTTAACCCGGTCGTGGCCGTGATGCTCGGCACCATGCTGGCGGGAGAAAAAATGACGGTATTGCAATTTGTTGGCCTGGCCATTATATTAACCAGTGTGCTGTTGATCAACCTGTCAAAATACCGCAAAGAACGGAAGGTATTTGTTCGCGCGCCTGCTGTAAATACCAAAGTGGCCTGCTAATTTTTGGGCTTCCTGTAGTGTCTGGCATAAATTAATAATGGGAGTAGTAATAGTAATCCCAATAACAGGAAAGCAGGAAGATGCATGGATGAAGGATACCTGTACCATAGACCTCCTCCAAAAATACAAAATGCAAGGCCAATAAGCGTTGCCTGAATCCAGGCTTTGCGGCTTAGCTTTCTTAAATCACCAGACAGGAAGAAGATCCATATTGCCATAAGTAAAAGCAGCATACTGGAAAAACTCCAGTCAATGACCACAGGCTCAGCATAGTGTTTGCTGATATCGCCTGTAGATATGGCAATGACAAGATTATTGATGTTAACACCTCTGACAAGAGCCGCAACGATAAGGAGGCATCCGCTAAGTAACGCGCATCTGTAAACGATTTTGTTTTCCTTCATGGCTGGATTTTATAAAAGTAAAGCTCCTAGGCAAACATTCTTCCATATGAATTTCTTCAATCCTCTTACACGATTCATCTATCCTTTGGCAGGGGAATATCTCTTTTCAGCATGTCATCACGATTAGCCATTTCCCATGACGTATAGAAAACCAATTGAGCTCGTTTGGCCATGATATCATAATTGATTTTGTCCGGCGTATCAGTGGGCCGGTGATAGTCTTTATGAATTCCATCAAAATAAAAGATGATCGGGACGTTGTTTTTGGCAAAATTATAATGATCACTGCGGTAATATATTCTCTCGGGGTCGTTCGGATCGTTAAATTTATAATCGAGTTCAAGTTTGGTATATTTTTTATTCTCAGACTCGCTGATCTTATGAAGATCGGTACTTAATTTATCGTCACCCACAACATAGACGTAATTGGTGGAATCGCCATGTTTCCTGTTGGGATCAATTCGTCCGATCATGTCAATGTTGAGATCGACAGTCGTCTTGTCAAGAGCATAAACGGGATGGTCTGTATAATAGGCAGATCCCCACAATCCCTTTTCCTCGCCAGAATTGGCAAGGAAAAGAATACTTCTTCTTGGACCTTTTCCTTCTGCTTTTGCCTTAACGAAAGCAGTTGCTATTTGCATTACACTGACAGTGCCGGATCCGTCATCATCGGCGCCATAGTAAATTACCGTATCTCTTTTTCCCAGGTGATCATAATGTGCGGAAATGACCACCAGCTGATCTTTCAGGTCTGTTCCTTCCAGATAACCTAATACATCGCTGCTTTGGAGCCGGTTCATGGTTTTATTGAATTCCAGCTCGATATTTTTGCTATATGATTTCGGTTGTACATTACCGTTGTTTATGGCGGCATAGTCATCGCCCATGATCGCCTGTGCCATTTTCGGAGAAATATAGAATGTATTGATCCGGATAACTTTTCTGTAAGCGTTTAAATACATATTCCCTTTGGTATTTGCCTGCTTTCTTGGAAAATCATCCTGAATTACAAGAAGGGCAGCCGCACCATGTTGTTGTGCAGCGTCCTGTTTGCCAAATGGATTAAACATCCTCCGATTGACCTGGTTTTGCAATTGGCCATTCGGCATTCCATTCAACACCAGTACAATCCTGCCTCTTACGTCAAGCCCCTTATAATCATCGTGTGTTGAATCGGTGATACCATAACCGGCAAATACCACTTCAGAACCAAACATTGTAGAACTATAATTGGAACTGATGTTGGCATCGAAATCCTGGTATGGCTGGAAAGCTTGATTATTGACTATAAGGTTCATCTGCAACAGCGAATCCTGATAGACCGGATAATATAGCTGGTAACTGTCTCCGTTACCTGGCTTCAGTCCTAGTGATTTAAAATAACTTTCAATATATGCTGCTGCTTTTCGCTGGCCTTCTGTGGCTGTTTCCCGTCCCTCAAAATCTTTTCCCGCAACGATATACAATTTCTTTTTCAGTTCATCTTCTGTGATGGTGTTCGCATAGGGTTTGGGATCGGCTGGCTTTTGTGCGTAGACTTTGCACATAGAAGCCAGCATCAAAAAAATAATTAGTTTTCTCATTGACTTTATTTAAACTGTTGTATGGAATGGCCAAATATAAAAAAGAGTCATTATCCCACATAAGCTCTTTTTGCATTAATGATGAATGGCAATTCAGGAGCCAGGAATATGTAAAACAAAAGCCCTATAGACGTGGGGCAGTTTGATGATTCGGTGAACTATTGTAACTGCTCAATTCATCTTCGCTATATCGGCCGGATAAACCGGGGCCGGGACTTTGTTTTTCACGGGAGGAAGCGCTTGTAAATACGTAAAGATCGCTTTGAGATCCTGATCGGAATATTGGGCAATGGAAGGCCAGGGCATAGCAGGCAATATTGCACGGCCCCCTTCCTGACCAAGATGTTTTCCAGTTCTTATCGTTCGGATGAATACATCTTCTGTCCATGCGCCTAGTCCGGTAGTTGAGTCCGGAGTCAGGTTTGCACCATAAGAAATTCCCCATGGTCCAAAAAATGACGTAAGATCAGGACCGACCAATACCCAATATCCCGGTGTTAATGCTTTTTTATCAATCGGCATTGCAGGAGACGATGCCGGGTGGCCTGATAGTAGCCTTGTTGAATCCGGAACAGGGATGCCCTGGGGCGTAAATATTTTTGGCGAATGGCAGTCGTTGCAGGCCGCAGCGGTAACAATGTATTTGCCGCGTTCCAGCAATTCAGCATGGGACATGGTTTTGGAAACTACTGCGCTGTCTGCTTTTGGTTGCGACGATTCATTGCACCCATACTGGGGAATTGAAAAACAGATGATCGTCAGGGCAATGATTATTGCCAGCAAGGGGGTTTTCTTCATAAGTCAACCTTTAGGTTGTTAAAGTACAAGTTGAAAAAAAATACTGTGACTATGCGAAAATGAGGATTTATTTTTTTGCTGCTGCATTAATAGGAGCATGATCAATATATTCTATGATCTGATCCACCTGGTCATTGTCATTAAAATGATAATCTACATGACGCCAGAACTGGATTGCTTTGCCGCTCTTATATTTTGCATTCACCTGGGACCAGTGTAAAAGCCATATACCAGGCGACTCCATTTTTTGCTGAGGTTGATTTACTTTAAGCGGCAGCCAGATATCGTTACTGAAGCGGACAGAATCGATTACATGCGTCCGTCTTTCTTTCCAGTATTTAAGAATGGCAACTTTCCCCATCAGACTATCGCCGCTTGACCAGCGGAATATCGCATCAGGCGCTATTTGAGAAGACCAGCCATCAATATCTCCATTTTCAAATTGTGTGTTGGCTTTTTTACCCCAGTCGACATATTTTTGATCAGCAAACTCAACCGGTGGGGGAGTTTTTGTTGCTGAAGAATCCGTAGTGGCAGAGCTGTTACCGGTACCCGGTAGTGTGGGCCTGTCGCTACATGCAGCAGCAAGGACACACACTACAGCAATAAGAAAAACCTTTTTCATGTTGCAAGTTTTATAAGTGTTAAGAAAATTTGAGGATCAGGGGAAAGTTTTTTGAGGGAATGGGAGTGTGAAGGAAAGGTAAACGAAACTAAAGATTTTATTTGAACAAAATCAAAAAATATTATGCTGTAGATCATAGCCCCGGATTTACATCCGGGACTGTATCAGAGCATGCCGGAATTAATATGAAGTTTTTTATTTAATTCAAGGCACTACCAATTCTTCGGCAATGTCCTCAAAACATTTCACTTATTTCAAGCCATCGGAGTTCTTTCAAATCAAGGAGAGAGCTTATTTCTGTTAGTCTCAGCGAAAGCTGATTCAATTCCTCAAAGGATAGTACGGTGCCATCCAGTTTTCCGGTGATGATCTTTTTTTCTGTTTCGAGCTCGGCCAGTTCTTTTTCCAGGGATTCCAATTCTCTTTTTTCTTTGTATGAAAGTTGTTTTTTTTCAATATGGGATGGTTTAGTGTTCCCCGGTGATTTTTTTTGACTCGCAGAAACCGGCTTGTATTGTTCTTCTTTCAACTGCTCGCGGTATTGCGTATAATTGCCCGGGAAATCCCTGATCACCCCGTTTCCCTCCATGACAAGGAGGTGGTCGACAAGTCTGTTCATAAAATATCTGTCGTGTGAGACAATCACAAGGCATCCGGGATAATCATTCAAAAAATCTTCCAATACAGCAAGTGTGGGCAGATCAAGGTCATTGGTCGGTTCATCCAGGATCAGAAAATTAGGGTTGCGGAAAAGAACTGTCAGTAAATGCAATCTTCTTTTTTCACCTCCGCTTAAACGAGAAATATACGTGTATTGCTGCTCGTTATTAAACAAAAATAATTGGAGAAACTGGGAGGCACTCAAAGCCCCTCCTTTAGCCAAAGGGAAACTCTCAGCTATTTGCTTGACGAATTCTATAACCCGCATGTCTTCCCTGATCATCAATCCTTCCTGCGAATAGTTACCGAACACAACTGTTTCGCCGATATTGATCTTGCCGCTGTCGGGTAATTCAATGCCCTGAAGAATATTGATAAGGGTAGATTTTCCAACGCCATTCCTGCCGATGATTCCAAGCCTTTCTCCTTTTTTAAAAGTATAATCGAAACCATTCAGTATGATTTTATCGCCATAGCTTTTATAAACTTTTTTAAGCTCCACAATTTTTCCGCCCAGTCGGCTGGTCTTTACCTGCAAATCCAGTTTCTGCTCTTCTAAAACCTGATTTGCTTTTGCTTCTACATCATAAAAATTTTCCTGTCGGCTTTTGCTTTTTGTTGTTCTTGCCTTGGGCTGTCTGCGCATCCATTCCAATTCCTTTCGGTAAGTATTTTTTGCTTTGTCAATTGATGCAGTCTCACTTTCTACGCGGGCCGATTTCCTTTCCAGGTAATTTTCATAGTCACCTTTGTATACAAACAATTTATTGCGGTCAATTTCCCAGATTTCATTGCAAACTGCATCAAGAAAATAACGGTCATGTGTAACCAATAACAGAGTCAGCTTTTCCTGGTTCAGGTAGTACTCCAGCCATTCCACCATATCCAGATCAAGGTGGTTAGTCGGTTCATCCATGATCAGGAGTACATGTTTATGTTCGAAACCGATATCTATCAGTGTCCTCGCGAGTGCGAGCCTTTTTCGCTGGCCACCTGAAAGTGTAACGACGGTTTGATGAAGATGATGAATATTGAGTTTACCGAGAATTTGTTTCACCTTACTTTCAAAATTCCAGGCATTTAACTCGTCCATTTTTACAATGGCAGCCGCCAGTTTACCGGCCACGCCTTCTTCACTTGCGGCTTCATAATCCCTGATTGCATTTAAAACAGGATGATCATGATAGAAAATGTTTTCGAGTATGGTTTTCTCGTTGATAAAAACAGGGTCCTGCTCAAACAGCGCGACGGTTACTTCCTTATTGATCCAGAGTGAACCGCTGTCCTGGGTTTCTTTCCCGGATAGAATTTTCAGGAGAGTTGATTTGCCGCTGCCATTCCGGGCGACGATCGCAATCTTGTCTGCTTCTTCAATATGGAAGGAAATATCTTCAAAAAGTGGTTTGATTCCGTACGATTTACCCAGTCCTTCAGCAGATACATAGTGCATGATGCAAAGATAGGGCAGGAGGAGTGATAGATGGGTAGGGCATAATGATCTGCTTACACCCTACACCAATAGGTTAGGCAGATTTGATCAGTTCCACTGCAGCGTGAATGCGTACCTCATCACCAACTACAAGGCCGCCTGTTTCGGTCACTGCATTCCATTGCAATCCGAAGTCTTTTCGATTAATCTTTCCACTGACACTGATACCCGCTCTGGTATTTCCCCAGGGATCTTTTATGACGCCACCGAATTCAGCATCCAGTTTTATGAGTTTTGTGACATCGCGGATAGTAAGATTGCCATAGACTTCATATGAACCATCATTGTCAACATTCTCATATTTGGTCGTTACAAATTTTAACTGCGGAAATTTTGCGGCATCAAAGAAATCAGGAGATTTCAGGTGCTGATCTCTTTGGTCAGTGCCGGTGGTTATCGAATCGATATCAGCGGTGAAAGTGACCTTGGCTGTCATGAAATCTTCTCCTTCGGTTTCAACGTCGACGTTAAATTTTGAAAAGTTGCCGGTTACATTGGTTATCATCAGGTGTCTGATCTTGAATTCCACTTCAGAGTGTGTGGGATCCATCGTCCATTTTACTTTTGCCATATAATATCATTTTGTGTTTTAAATATTTGATGTTTAAACAACGAAATTAGGCAATTGTTTGGATACTGCCAAATTCTGTCTTCAAAGTCAATCTGGATAAATACAAAAATAAATCTGCTGCGCAGAGCGGGAAAGCGTGCTGGTCTGTTTTCTCCTTACTTATCCTTTCCAAATAATTTATTGAAGAACCCTTTCTTTTTTTTGGGGGGAGGATTTTTATCAGCGTCTTTTACAGTTATTGTAACCGATCCCTGGTTATCACTTTTTTGTATGGTAGTGGCTTCCTGTAAGACTTTTTCTTCCTCGCCTGAGAGTTTTGAATCTACAGGTACTTTGGGTGAACTCGTGTCGAGGTATTGATTCGCATTTCCATTACCCTGGTCCTGGCCTTCCGCACCCGGAGGGGGTGTCTTATCAATGATATTCATATAATCATACATGGCATCCGTCTTCATATTTTCAGGCTGAACGAATTTCGCCTGTTTGTTTATCCCCAGATTTTTGTCGGCTAAAACCTTGGCAAAGAAATATTCCCAAATGGGTCTCGCAGCATGACCGCCTTCCCCCAGTCCGCCATCAAGCCGTATAAAATTATCATCGCAGCCAATCCATGATCCGGCCATTAGTTGAGGGGTATAAGCGAGAAACCAGGCATCGGTATTATTTTGCGTGGTGCCTGTTTTTCCTCCCATTTCAGAAATACCCAGCCTTTCACGTAATCCCATTGCAGTTCCGATATCCACAGGTCCCTGCATCATACGACACATGGTATAGGCAGTATTCTGGCTAAGCACTTCTTTCCTTTCAGTGTCGAAATGGTCCAATACATTTCCGTTTTTGTCTTCGATGCGTGAAATATAATAAGGCTTGGTACTGAAACCACCCGAGGGAAACATACTGTAAGCCCACATCATTTCGTACATTGATATGTTGACGGCGCCCAGACATATAGAAGGATAGGGCTCGAGCTGAGACTGGATATTGATATTTTTCAAAAAATTCACAAAACGTTTTGGCGTGACCTGTTTCATGACATAGGCTGACGCGCAGTTGAGGGACCAGGCCAGAGCAGTAGCCATGCTTACGGAAACGCCATCGCCTTTGCAAAGGCCTTTGGCTGGAACGAGGCCATATCCATCAAAATACTGTGCCTGGTTTTCGCATTCTGTTTCGGGTGTAAAACCGACATCTTCAATAGCGTCAGAATACAGGAGTGGTTTGATGGATGAGCCAACCTGACGTTTCGTATTAATATTTACATGATCAAATTTGTAGGTCTTAAAATCGATACCACCGACCCATGCTTTCACGGCACCGCTCATCGGATCCATAGCCATGAAACCGGTTTGCAGCATCTGCCGATGGTATTTAATCGAATCCAAAGGCGTCATGACCGTATCTTTCTCACGTTTGGAATTCCATGCAAAAACTTTCATTGGGACAGGCTGATCGAAAGTTTTCCGGATATCAGCCGCCTTCATTCCTTCATCTTCTAGGTTTTGCCAGCGATCACTTTTTCTTATCAGCGCTTCCAGTGTATTGGCATATTCCTTCCACACCAATCCTTTTTTAATGCTGTTCTGCGCGTTCATTAATTTTTGAAGCTGAGGTAATTGCTTGGCCACGGCTTCTTCAGCATAAAGTTGCATCCGGGGATTGATGGTTGTATATATCTTCAATCCATCTTCATACAAATTATACGGTTCGCCGGTGGCGGGATTTTTATGTTCCTTGCACCATTTTTTCAATTCATCCCTGATATAATCCCTGAAATAAGGAGCAAGCCCATTGTTTTCATCCAGCTTTCTATAATTGGAAAGATCAATAGGTTTCAGTTTTAATGCTGCAGCATCAGCCGAACTGATGTAATTTTCTTCAGCCATCCTGTTGATAACCGTGTTTCTTCTTTCAACAGCTGCTTTCGGATTTCTTCTCGGGTTGTACAAATTGTTTCCGCTCAGCATTCCGATCAGCACCGCGGCTTCATCTACACTTAACCTGTCAGGTTCTTTCTGGTAAAAAGTTCGCGAAGCGTTCCGGATTCCATACACATTGTCTCCAAAAGGAACTGCGTTAAGATATAAGGCCAGTATTTCTTCCTTGGTAAAATTTCTTTCCAGCCTGATGGCGATGATCCATTCTTTCAGTTTTTCAACCATGCGCAGGACTTTGTTCCTGGATCCCTGTCCGAGCATGTATTTTGCAAGCTGTTGCGTGATAGTACTTCCGCCTCCATCTCTCCCCAACTTGACAATAGCGCGCATGACTCCCCATCCGTCAATTCCGGAATGCTCATAGAATCTCTTGTCTTCTGTGGCTAGTAGAGCATCGATCACATTCTTTGAAATATCCTTGTATTCGACATTGCTTCTGTTACTTCTGTCCATATAATATTTACCCATCAGGGTTCCATCGTCAGCATAAACTTCGGAAGCCAGCATGATGGTGGGATTTTCGAGTTCCTTGAGAGATGGTAGTGTACCAAAAAGACCAAAATTGATGAGTAATAGAAATACAATAAAAGCTGCAAGGCCACAGAAGAATATTCTCCAGAAAATGCGGACGGCTTTTGACATACAGTTATTGAATTATTAGAGTTTATTTATTCTCTGCAAAAATCTTACCCGAAAATAATAAAAGAAAAAAACCTGCCGGATGATAGCTTATTAAAATTTTGAAAATGTTCTTATCCGCTAGCTACCAGTAAATTTACCCTCTTACAAAGAGTATAATTTTTCACAAATCCATAAAAACAGCATTTTCAATGACTGATTACTAAACGTTAAAATTTACCGGGGAAATATGCTCCCAGGAATTTTTTGTAATTGATAATATCCTTATTGCTTTTCAATACTTCCAGATTTTGGACCGTGATAATAATAAAGGAATATTTTGCTGCCGGCAACCAGGGAACGATTTCTCTCGGGGCCAGTTTCTGGGCTTTTCCCATATAATCCAAGGCGGTTGCAGCATCCTGGAAGCTACTGATCACCACAAGTTTGGTGGTATCGTCTAAGGCCACATTCGTGATATCAAAAGTCTGGTTATAATAATTTTCGCGGTTATACCTGTTGAAAGCATTTCTTGTCTCTGTAACATACACAGGATCTACCTTCGTTAAGAGAACGGCGACAGAATGTTCTTTGTCCGGGGTATAACTAAACACTGAGGCAGGTACAGGCAATTTTTTTGCAGCCTCTAAGCTATCCGATTTTCGTTTCGCCAGGGCAAGTTTCAGGCTGTCAGGCACAACAGTAGTGGCCACTTTCTTTTCTTCCTGCTTTGGCTGGGCTGCCTGGGGCGAAGGATTGTTTTTTACTACGGCAGGATTATAGGCCGATACCGTATCTTCTTTTGCTCTCTCTATTTTTAAATTGGCAAGATATTCCTCGAGTTGTTTGCGACGGGTCAGCACATCAAGCATATTTTTTGCCTTTGCAGCGATGGGCGTACCTGAATATTTTTTTATAATATTATTCAGTTCAACTTTTGCGAGGCTGTCTTCGCGGCGATGCACAAAATAAACGGCTTCGATATAAAGCAGTTGAGATGTCCAGTATTTATCACCGTACAGACTATCCGCTTCTTTTTTCTCTTGTAATGCCAGATCAAAATTTCCTTCAATGAAATCCGAATACACTTTTTCATATTGCCTGGTAGCTTGTAATTTCAATTCTTTTTCCGGATCATAACCTTCGTGGTTGTTGATCAGGTTTACATATTTGCCATTAGGATATTTCCCCTGCAGCAATTGCAATATCCTTGCAGCATTTGTTTCATCTCCCAGTTTTTTGTAGCAATAGTAGAGGTGGAATAATGTTTCTTCATAAAAACGTGTCGTGGGAAATACTTGCAGCAGGCTGTCATAGGCCACTATCGCGTATTGATAATCGGGGATATTATCCTGGTAAGATTTTCCGAGGATGAAAAAAGCATTCTCCACTGAATCCTTCGATTTTTTCATTTTCTCCGGGGTGAGCGGAATATTGGCCAGGAGTGATTCTGTTGTTAATGAAGATTGCTGTTTTGGGACATTGTTATTTTCGCTGGCTACTCCCTGGTTAGGCTGTCCGTTGGGGTTAGCGTTTTTTTGCCTCGAAATAAGAGAGGACACCTGCCAGTTATCTACATTTGGCCTGTTTCCCCATTTCGATTTAAATTCATTGTATCCTTTTGATTTTATGGAAGGGTTGTAGAAATACCATTCGCCAGTGGAATTGCTGCTGAAAAGATCGGAAGCTCCCTGATTGGTATTGAATGAAATATTTTGTCCGCCCGATTCATCTTCTTCTGCAAGCCCCTGTTGTTTTCTGAGCGCTTTCAGGATTTTTTTAATATAAGCATTTCTCTCATCCTGCGTCATCATGGCAATTCGCTGGAGACTGTCCTGTCGCTGAATGATATCTTCCTGCTCCACGATTTTTGCCAATGCAATTTTTCTTTCTTTGAGAATTTTAGCGCTATCGGCAATGGAAGGGTCGGCTATGTTTATACTATCGTAGTAATTTTTTGCTGCCCTGTATTTTTTAAGATCCATTGAAAGATTTCCCAATAGCAGGAAAGCTTTGTCTTTTTGAGGGCTGTTGGGTGCTGTATAGTTGACTGATTTCAACAACATCCCGATAGCTCCCTGTGTATTGTTTCTTTCCAATTCCATTTCTGCGCCGGCGTAATAGATAATATCGCGATAAGGTGCATAGAGTTCCCGGCGTGCCAATTTCCTCATCGCTTCAATATTTTTTTGAATATAATCCTCTCCGGCTTCCTTGTTCCTGTTCTGCCTGATTGCATTCAACCGCGCATATACATCCATGATAGGATCATAAGTATGCTCTACAACTTTTTCATAATACCATTTCGCTAAATCGTGCTTGTCTGATCTTTCATATAACTGGGCAATCAGGTATTCCCAGCGGGCCTGTTCCAGTCTGGTTGTTGCGTTATCCAGCGCTTTTTGCAAATGCGCTGCGGCGCTGTCGTACATGTGCTGGTTATAAAACCATAAAGCCTGCATTTCGTGCAGGTCGGGTTTCAGGCGATCGGGGAACTGTGGATCCTGCTTCAGAATTTCGATCAGCACAGCAGCCTTGGTCATTTCACCCATGGTGATAAATGTTCTGATCTGCCAGATCAGGGATTCGTTGCGACTGGGAGGCAGACTGAAGGTTCTTTTTATCAGATTTCTTTGTTCATTGGTGGAAACAGTAAAAGCATTCCCCCCTTCGCTGGCATTCGCATTGCTTCCAATCGGCTTGTCATAACCGCCTTCTTCTTTAGGAGCAAATGCATAATTGACGAACTGAAAAGTGATATATGCCGAATCGAATACTTTTTTATAATAAAAAGCTCTTCCCATCAACATATAGAGATTATCAACCCAGTCATTGCGCAAATCGCGGACAAGGATTGCTGTATTGATTTTATCAAGAACAGAATCCAGGTTCCTTTTGTCCCTCGCAGTTACATCCAGGCTATAATTATAGAACGAAAGAAGTTGGGTATAATCGTCACGATTTTGCGCTTTTGCCCTGGCCAGAATTTCATTAATCTTATTATTTGCATTAAAATAATAATTGTAGTGGGTGATTGTATTTTGGATAAAACGGCGTGGAGTTTTGAATTTGGTCGTATATGTTTTTTCGTAACCAAGCGGGCGATTCTCATATTTTTGCGGCTTTTGCAGGGTATAGTCAACACCTTCCTGGCCGAAACAATCCGGGGAGAAAATGATGGGAAGAATAAATGACAGTATGATTATCCTTTTCACCGAGTCCTTTTAGATTTGCACCGCAAACTAGTTTCTTAATAACTGATTTTCAAGAAATTTATTTTATAAAGCCCGGGCCTGGATTGTGTATTAAGCAATATAAGAGTAAGCAAATACCCTTAAGCCGTCTTCAGGGGTTAAGTACTATACCTTTTCAGGATAAGTTGCTAACTTTACCTTTAATCCACTGTTATGGCCAAATTCGATGCCAATTCCACTTTAAAACGTCTCCAGAATCGCTATAGGCTTGTAGTGATGAATGACGATACTTACGAAGAAGTTGTTACTTTTAAACTATCCCGACTCAGTGTATATGTGTTTCTCAGCACGGTTTTTGTGTTGTTGACGGGTCTTACCGTTGCATTAATCGTGTTCACCCCTTTAAAATTATATATCCCCGGATATGGAGATCTTAATAATACCAAGGAGTTGCGTGAACTAAAAATGCGAACTGATTCGTTAGAGCAGGAGATGAGGTACCGCGACCAGTATTTTCAGAGCCTAAAAACCGCTCTGGAAGGAAATACTGCTGTAAAAACGGATACAACGACTTTAAAAATTCCAAAACCTGAAAAAATTAACGATTAAATCTGATACCATGTTTAATGCAAAATCCAAATCTGACGTTCTCGGCGAGACTCCGTCGGGCAGCAGCGCCAGTCTTATTGGCGCAGGAACTTCCATGAAAGGTGATATTACAAGCAACGGCGATTTACGGATCGACGGAACCCTGGTTGGTAATATCAATTGCTCTGCAAAAGTAGTTATCGGGGCCAACGGTGTGGTGGAGGGAGATATCAGCGGTCAGCAGGCTGATATTATGGGAAAGGTGAGCGGCACCATCAAGGTCAAGGATCTTCTGCAGTTGAAAAGCAATTGTGTAGTGAATGGAAACCTGCAGTCAACAAAATTGCAGATTGAACCATCTGCAAATTTTAATGGCCAATGTCATATGGTTCCGGAGGATTCAAAACCCGCCAGCAGCAAGGTTACCCAGGAATTGAAGAAAGAAATTATACCCGGAAATTCACCGGCTATAGCAATGTCTTAAGCATTCATTTTCCTGTTCTGCAAATTATAGACGGGTCGGCCTAAAGAATTTTGAATATGTCTTATCCATTCGTTCTTTCGGGCTGAGGGCTACGTGCATCCTGCTTATTTATTTTACCTTTGCTGAAATTCATTCTTCCGGATAATCATGCAAATAAAAATAAATCTGCGTCCTTTATTTTTTTTTACTCTTCTCTTTGTTTTTCTGAATATTATCCTTCTTCTGCTCAAAGCCTTATTCAGTATCCCGACAGTTAATTTTACAATATTGCTGACAGGTAATTTGATTTTATTTTTAGCCACTATCCTGTCTTTTTACATTTACAGAAAAGCGTTACATCATGATAAAGCGCATGCTTTTGTTCGATTCATTTATGGTGGCATGCTATTGAAGATGGTAATTTGTATTGCAGCTGCACTGGCTTATATCCTGTTTGCAGGAAATGGAGTAAGCCGGTTGGGACTATTCGGATGTTTTGGTTTGTATATCATTTATACCTTTGCAGAAGTGAAAATTCTTATGCAATTGAGCAAGCAGCCCAAAGATGCCTAAAAAAGAAGCCCCGCTATCATATCTCAGTCAATTTATTCCTGAAGGAACCGGCGAACTGGTGCTCGATTATCTTCACCGCTATAATGTTCATCTGACCATTACCCGCGAACGGAAAACAGTACTGGGCGATTACCGGCATGCTACCGATTTTGAACATCACCGGATAAGTGTCAACGGTAACATGAACAAATATTCTTTCCTGATAACACTTATTCATGAACTTGGACACCTTGTTACTTTCATGCAATATGGGAACAGGGTTCAGTCGCATGGCAGGGAATGGAAATCGGCCTATCGAAAGATCCTAGAAGATTTTATTTCACTCCATATTTTTCCGGATGATATTCTCCGGACGATTAAAAAATCAATTCACAATCTACCTGCAAGCAGTTGTGCAGATGAAGACCTGATCAGGGTTTTGAAAAGATACGATGAAAGGTCAAATGGTTTGCTGATGGTTGAACAGATCATTGAAGGAGAGTTCTTTCGCATTGAAAACGGGAAAGTGTTTAAAAAAGGGAAAAAAATGCGTAAGCGTTTTCAATGCGTGGAAGTGGATACGGGAAGAATATTTCTTTTCAGCCCTGTGTACGAAGTGAATGCAGTTTAAAAATCTAATTTTTATCCACATCATGCAGCCAAACACTTCTTTTTACTGACTATCTCAAGAGAAAATGGCGGAATATTCTGTTTCTAATTGAGGCGATTTTCTGAACAGGCCCGTTTTTAATCTCATTACCCGGGCTATATGAAATGGAATTGAGGTTGATTAATCAAGATCTTTCAACATCCATACATCACATCCGAAATGACCTGTGTTACCTAAGGGACCATCCAAATAATAAAACCCGAATTTTTCATAAATGCCCATGGCTTTCTTTAACTCGGGCATGGTTTCGATATAAACATGGCTGAATGCATTGGCTTTTGCAAATTCCAGGCACTTGGAGATGAGTTGCCTGCCCAGTCCTTTTCCCCTGGCATTTGGCCTGAGATACATTTTAACTAATTCACAAGTGTCTTTTTTCAATCCAGGAGACGGGAAAATTCCTGCTCCGCCTACAATAGCTTCATTGATTTCAGCAACATAATAAATACTCCTGTCTGCACGGAATAATTCGTAAAGATGGTCTGTTGTCGGGTCATAATAAACTGTTCCCTGCCTGTTTGCGCCAAATTCTGCAAGAGAATTTCGCACAATGTCAGCAAGTTCTTTGTTGTCGACTGGCCGGATGATTCTGATTTGTAATTTCTCCACGGAGCGAAGGTAATAGTTAAGTGCCTCCAAAAATTGAACTTTGGAAAGCCGCCCTGTTTGGCATGAAATAGTAGTCAGCTGAGAATGGCTACAAGACTATAAAGTATAATTAGGGAAAGTACAATGACTGCAAGGAAGGGTTTATCTGCCTGTTTCATAGATGGATTAATTTGTTTTCATATGGATTGGATAACAACGTTAAGCTACAATAAATATTTTCTTTTTGCAAGAAATCACCCGGGAATTGTTTGTTAACGATGAAGTCCCTGTTCCTCTATGAAAAGGACTCAGAAATCTGAATATTCTGCAGGATGCAATAACACTATATCAATATGGGAAACATTGTTTTGGTATTCAGGCATGGAAGACAACTTTTTCCAAACCGGATCATCTCCGAAGTTCTTCCAGTGCTGATCGTGCGAAGCTATATTTTCAAAAGAAGTCATATACATCAGGTTGGGCATATGGGCCCCTGAAATCACTTCAGCATAAAAAACAGCATTAAAATCAAGTCTTTTAAAGAGGCTGATTTCGTCGCCATCATTGAACATCCTGACCTTGTTCGCATGTATTTTTTCGGATGCTCCTTCATAACTCCGCAGTTCATAGATTCTTTCTGATTTCGGATTCTTTAAACCCGGAACGACAGGCCCGGTCATACCACTAAATGCCTGGAGCAATATGGATTCCATTCGCATATAAGCAGGGTCTTTATAATTTGCATCGATATAGTCGGCTCCATCGGTATTAAATTGCCTGTCTTTTTCGAGTAACACCGGCAATTGTACGAATTGGTCAAGCGTCTGGAAGGGGATCAATACGTAAATGCGACGAACAGCGGCTGTATCATTTGCAATGGGTTTGAATACTCCGATCGCGGGGATGCCTATTCGGTGCAGGGCGGGGAGAAAGGCATTTTGCAGGAATTTGTCCACCCTGTCTTCCTGTGCCTTGTCCTTCAGTTGGTAAACCCTGATCTGGTAAAAAACAGGTTTGGATGAAAAAGCGTAAACCTGTGGCGTAATAGTTGTACAGAAAGCAAACAGGATGAAAATGCAACTGTGAAAATGGATGTTCTTTTTTATCTTTTTCATATAAACCATGGAATTAAACATTTGAATTGGATTGCTGTTGATTGCAAAAATAGAAGGAATAAGGTACTCAGTACAGGAAAAGATTAACTTTTACGATTAAAAGCAGGAATTCAGGAATGGAAAGCACCACTAAAGCGCTTGTTATCCTCACACCGGGATTTCCAAAGGATGAAGAAGACAGCACCTGTCTTCCTTCACAGCAGCTCTTTATAAAATCACTTCACAATAATTTCCCTTCGTTAAAAATCTTTATACTCAGTTTTGAATATCCCTTTACGAGATCATCTTATCGCTGGAATAACAATCAGGTTTTTCCCTTTAACGGCTGGAAAAAGAAGAAATCGGGTAAACTGAAACTATGGCTTAGCATTTGGAATAAAATGAGTCAGCTGAAAAAAGAAAATGAGGTCATTGGTATACTGAGTTTTTGGTGTGCAGAATGCGCTTTTATTGGTCATTATTTCGGCAGGATCCATCGAATCAGGCATCTTAGCTGGATATTGGGGCAGGACGCCCGCAAGGACAACCGGTATATTCGATGGATGCGCCCGGCTGCAGATGAATTAATCGCAATGTCTGATTTTCTTGCAGATGAATTTCATAAAAATCATTCGGTCAGACCTGCATTTGTTATTCCGAACGGAGTTGACATTTCGATGTATTCATCTTCGAATGGGACTCGTGATATTGATGTGCTTGGCGTGGGCTCATTAATTGAACTGAAACAATATGATTTGTTCATCCGGCTGATTCATGAGCTAAAAAAATCCATACCCACTATCCGGGCGAGGATTTATGGAAAAGGTCCCGAAGAAAATAATTTACAAGCAATGATTGAAACGCTGGAAATGGAAGATACGATTCAGCTTGAAGGAGAAAGACCTCATGCAGAAATCCTCGAACTAATGCAAAGGTCAAGGGTATTGCTACATACTTCATCCTATGAAGGATTCAGCACGGTTTGTCTCGAAGCTTTATATGCAGGATGCCGGGTGATCAGCTTTTGTCATCCGATGAAGCAATGGATACGGCATTGGTACATCGCAAAAAACAATGAAGAGGTTGTGGAATTGCTTCGCGAAATATTGGATGACCCCGATTCGGATTACAGGCCGGTACTACCTTATTCGATGGATATGAGTGCAAACTCCGTGATGAAATTGTTTGGCTGTAAAAATAATATCAGATGATGCTAGCTTTCTTTATAAGCATTAATCAGCGAAAGCGCTTTTTCAAAAATCAATGCCGGAGTGTAACGTGTAAGACAATGCACATCTCCATATTTACAGATTTCCTGCATGCATGAACCGCATTCAAGGTCTGATGAGTCGAGGAACAGACTATGATTTCCCAACGGCCGGGCTCTGACACTCCGGGTAGACCCGAATAAGGCAAGTATGGGAATTCCGGACACCCACGACATATGCATCAGGCCTGAATCTTCGGACAAAACAAACTTTACATGCTGAATAATGGCAAATGCCTGGATTACGGATGTTTTGTTGACCAGGTTAATCAGTTTCTCACCTAATTTATTTTTCAGATGTTCGGACTGGATTTCAACTCTTCCTGTTCCAAGAATCAGGAATTGTGTTTTCGGGAAATGTGATACCCATAAATTCGCAAATTCAACATAATTATCGATTGGCCAATTGCGGCTCATAAAAGCTCCTGCAGGGTTCAGTATTACCAACTCATTTCTTTCATCCCATCCGTTTAGCTTCAGCAGTTCCACTTCATCCAGGTCATTTTTAAATTTAAAACCCGGATTCGCAAACGATTTTCCGATTCCTGTAGCTTCAATGGTAAGTCTCGTGCTTTCGCCGGCAGCCATAGGGGAGAACCTGTCGAATTCAGACCAGGCTGGTGGACTTAGTACTTTACGTACAAGTCTGCTTACAATATTATTTTGCAGATCCAGTACTACATCATATTGACGGAACAATAATTCCGGTAAAAGAAAACAGGTGTGCAGAATTTGTTTTTTTACATTTCTTCCACCACCAATGGAATAAACCTTATCGAAAAGAAAAATATTTTTAGGAATATCGTCGACTTCATCTCTTGTCAACAGATCCAATCTTGTCCGTTCCGGCAAAGAAGTTCTCAATTGCTGCAGGTAAGGGAGAGTGATTACGAGGTCGCCCATAGCCTGCAACCTAATCGCCAGTACTTTTCGCGGCGGAGATTTTTTCTTCCATTTTTTTGCAGGAATATTCATTGACAGGATGATGCTGATGACTGGTTACATTTTGAAAAGCCTATCAATAATACTGATTTTGTTGATAACGGGTTGCGCAGATAAAGTTCCATATGGCTGAACACGGGTAGAATAAAGAATATTATTTTTGGTTGATATTTTATCTTATTCTAATGACCGCGAATAGTGAAAAATACAGGATACAAGAACAAAATATTTCCTATTATGATGCTATTGCAGATAGCTATGATGACACTTTAAATCATCATGATTCCAATAAAATAATCCGACAACAGGTCGCAGAAAGATTCCTTCAAATCGTTAAAAGTGGAGCAGTCCTCGATTTTGGGGGCGGAACCGGCATGGATCTTTCCTGGCTCTCCAAAAACGGGTACCGGATTTTTTTCTGTGAACCATCTTCGGCTATGCGTGACAAAGCCATTTCGTTCAACAAAAATTTTTTGCGCAATGAGCAGATTGTTTTTCTGGATGACGAGAATGCTGATTTTACCAAATGGAAAGAAAAGCCTCCTTTTTCTCAAAAACTGAATGCGATTTTAGCCGATTTTGCAGTAATCAATAATATTTCAGGACTTGATTTGTTATTTGAATCACTATCGATTGTCGTGGTGCCTGGCGGACATTTTATTGCGCTTGTCCTTAACGATCGTACCTGGAAGAGCTTGTTGATGCGCTGGTTCGGCAAAATAAAATCTTTTATTTCCCGGAAGCCGGTTTCGTTCAAAATCCGGTATGGAGAGAAAAGTCAAACAGTTTTTATATACTCAATAACCGAAATCAAAAAAGCTTCGTATAACTATTTTGAAATGGTAAGCCACGAGCCCTTGCATCAGTCAGGTTTCTCCATTATACATTTAATGAGGAAATGAAAGATATACTTTCGAAAATTATTTTTGGTGAACCGATAATCAGGGAATACGTTACGGTTTTTACAACCGATGATCAGATTAATGAACGCGTTTATCTGCAAACCGATGCCAGAATGATTGATATATCGCTGAATCATTGGCCGCTTTGTCTTGATCCGGTAGTATTTGGAATCTGGATTCCTTCTGAAGCTAATATATCGCCTTTATCTTCTCAAAGTGTTTTCAAAATATATGTTGCCGATTCGGATTCTGATATTAAAAAGAGCAGGTCCTGTTTGTTGTCTGTGTTAACACTTGAGTATATTGATAAAATTGAAGAAGAGGATGGGGTCTTTTTACTATTGAAACCTGTAAAATGCGGCATCAGGTATCTTAATTATCTGAAAATCCTTTTAATTTATTTCAATCATTACAAAAAACCCGGTTTGTCACTAAGCAAATTCAAATTTCTTGTTTCTTCTTTCAGTTACCCAAGAAAAGTGAGGCTGGTTTCTTTTGGTAAAGAAAAAGAAGACTACAATATTTTCCCGATGGATTTTGCCGGAGATATCGCTTCGTCGGGCAGATTTGTTTTTGGATTGAGACATACCAACCGTTCAATGCCCGGAATAATTTCTGCAAAAAAACTGGTTGTTTCGGACTGCTCTTCCGAATATAGATCGATAATCTACGAGCTGGGGAAACATCATCTCGCCACCCCTTCGACTCCGGATACACTTCCATTTAAGATTCTCGAAACCGGCCAATTTGGTTTTTATGTTCCGGAATGGGTGGATAGTTACAGGGAAATCAGGATTGATAAGACAATGAATTTAGGCAGTCACATGTTATTCTGGGGGAAATCGATTAATGAAAAAAAGATGAGGGTTTCCGATGCCCATTTATATCATATTCATTTCTTACTTTATTTCCATCAGAAAAGGAAAGGCTCCACTTATCCTACGGCACCGGATTAAAAGCAACTCTCCAATGCAATAGTCCGTTATTATCAATAATATAACACCGGCCAAGCCTTAAAACGGACTCTAATTTGAGCAGAAATGAATAAAGTATTGCTATTTAATCCCCGGAGTGCGAACTACAAACCGAGGATACCTAATTCAATACTTGCAATAGCCGCAGCTATTGAGGGGATATTTGACTACGCGATTGTGGATGGTAATATGGAGAATGATCCCGAAGAAAAAATATTCAAATATCTTTCAAGCGGTGACTTCGGATATTTTGGCTGTACCAGCATGCCTGGCCCTCAACTTCAGCAGGCCATTCCTGTTTCAAAAAAAATCCGCGAAAAATTCCCTCTTATCAAAACTATTTGGGGAGGCTATTTCCCATCGAATCAACCTAAAGTAGTATTGAATTCGGGTTATGTTGATTTTATCGTGAACGGCCCAGGCGATAAATGTTTTCCTGCCTTGTTGCTTACATTGAAAAATAATCAGCCTGTTGACCAGATCAACAACCTGATATATAAATCCGGCGGTCAAATCATCAAAACGCGGAAAGATGAATTGTATGATCAGGACGCATTGTCACGCCTTCCATACGAAAAACTAAACGGGTTCTATCCCATCAGGCGATACCTTGGAAAAACGTACCTGGGATCGAAGACAATTGCTTATCACTCGAGCATGGGCTGCCCTTTCAAATGTTCGTTTTGCGCAGTGGTGCCAATTTATAATGCAAGATGGAGTGGCAAATCAGCTGAGAATATTTATCGGGATATCAAGCACCTCAAGGATGCGTACGGAGGGAATGCCATCGAGTTTCACGATAATAATTTTTTTGTTTCAGAAAAACGAGTGGTTGCTTTTTCAAAACTCATCCAAAAAGAAAATATGGTTTGGTGGGGCGAAGGAAGGATTGACACGATTGATAAATATTCCGACGAGTCCCTGGTCCTGATGCGAGATTCAGGATGCAGGATGATTTTCTTTGGTGCCGAAACAGGCAATGATGAAGTGTTGAAAAGAATGGACAAAGGGGGTACTCAATCCGCTTCCCAGATCAGGGCTTTTGCTGCACGTATGGCGAAATTTGATATCATTCCCGAATACTCATTTGTATTGGGAACCCCAGCTGACGATCCCGAACAGGTGATGAAACAGATTGACCAGGACATTGCTTTTATCAAAGAAATCAAATCGATTAATCCGGATACTGAAATTATCATTTACGTGTATAGTCCCGTACCGACCGAGGGTTCAGAGATGTACAATAAAGTACTGGAAACAGGATTCAGATTTCCTGAAAAGCTGGAAGATTGGATCAGCCCGCAATGGCAGCAGTTCGATTTGCGCAAAAATCCGCTTACACCCTGGCTGACTCCGGATATGATTGATAAGATCCAGGATTTTGAAACTGTGTTGAATGGCTATTATCCCACGGTGTCGGATATACGCCTGACAAAATTCAAAAGGAGGATTCTGCAAATGATTGCAGGCTTACGTTATAAAACTGGGATATACGGAAAACCTTACGAACTTAAAGCTTTGCAGATTTTATGGAAATACCGCCAGCCTGAAATTGAAGGATTTTAAACATTCGATGTGTTTTGAAAAACTTACTGAAATATTTTGTAACGCGCACTTACAGGCCACTGCTTATTAAATATTTATCTGCCACGCGGACATATATTTATAAAGGAATCGTAATATCCGTTCCACGCGAGGTATTTCATCCCGGTTTTTTCTTCAGCACCAAACTATTGTTACGATATATCAGCCAGCAGCCTCTTTTCCAAAGGTCATTTTTGGAATTAGGTGCAGGAAGCGGACTGATATCCATATTCGCAGCCAGACAGGGAGCGAATGTTACTGCTACAGATATCAATCCGGTGGCCGTTGAGTTTCTTGAAAAAAACCGGAATCGAAATGCCGTGGAGTTCAAAATTATTCATTCTGATCTTTTTGATCGGATTCCGGTCCGGTCGTTTGACTGGATTGCCATCAATCCTCCTTACTATAAAAAAAAGCCGAGAACTGATGCGGACTATGCTTGGTATTGCGGAGAGAATGGTGAATATTTTGATCAGTTGTTCAGTGGATTGGGAAACTATATGCATTCCGGATCCAATTGCCTGTTGATCCTTTGCGAGGGATGTGATATGAAAATGGTATCTGACCTGGCTCAACGATATGGATTTCATCTTCAATGTGTATTCAGGAAGAAGAATCTGCTGGAAGAGAATTTCATTTTTAAAATCGAAAGACCACGATGAGTCTTTCCGCATTCCATATTACCAATAACCTGTACATCCCTGCAGATTATCATGTCAATAATGATTTCGAGGAACAGTATATTCTGTTGCGTAACAGG
>DATJWE010000233.1:0-10077 GCA_035501475.1 Puia sp.
TAATTGAAAAAAGACCAAAATTTCATTTTCTTTATCCGCATATAGCGATCATAACCGGCATTGCCTGGGATCATATTAATGTATTTCCGAGTTTTGAATTTTACCTGGAACAGTTCAGGATTTTTATTGATAAAATTCAGCCCGGTGGTATGCTGATATTTAATTCGACCGACGCGGTTTTAAGGAAACTGGTTGACGAGCATCCGGCAACGATTCGCAAAATCGGGTACGACATACCTGATCATTATATCAGGGATGATCACACGTATATCCGGTTGGAAGGAAATGAAGCCAGGCTTTCTGTTTTCGGTAATCACAATCTCTTAAACCTTCATGCGGCCTATTTAACCTGTAAAGAAGTAGGGATTGGTACCCCGGTCTTTGTGCGCTCAATCGCAGATTTCACCGGGGCTTCTAAGAGACTGGAATTAATCGCTAAAAATGATCATACTAACATATATCGCGATTTTGCTCATGCTCCTTCCAAGGTAAAAGCTACTATCGAAGCAGTAAAACAACAATTTCCGGGCAGAAAACTAATTGCGGTATTGGAATTGCATACTTATAGCAGCCTGAATAAAGATTTCATGAATGAATATAGAGGAAGCATGGAGCAGGCTGATGAAGCAGTAGTTTTTTATTCCGGTCACGCGCTTGAATTGAAACGAATGCCCGCTCTTTCAAAAGAAAAAGTGAATGAAGGATTCGGAAAAAAAGGACTCCATATTATCAATAATAAAACTGAGTTAGAAGAATGGCTTGATCGGCAATCTTATAAAAATGCTAATTTGCTGCTCATGAGTTCAGGCAATTATGATGGAATAGATATACTTACATTTGCAAAGAACATCCAAAGTCAATAAAGTCCGGAACATGCTGAAATGCTTTGCATATTCCGGACTATTTAAATAGAAGGAATGCTACTACTTACAAAGCCCTTAGCTGTTATTGATCTGGAAACAACAGGCACCAACCTGTCGACCGATCGTATAATCGAGATTGCTATTATAAAAATTTTGCCCGATGGAAGTAAACTGACAAAGCATAAACTGATCAATCCTGAAATGCCGATTCCGCCTGCATCCTCTGATATCCACGGGATCACCAATGATAAAGTAAAAGATGCTCCTGCTTTTAAACAAGTGGCTAATGAGCTTAAACAATTTCTGGATAATTGTGACCTCGCAGGGTATAATTCAAACCGTTTTGATATCCCTTTGTTAATGGAAGAATTTCTTCGCATTGGAATGGAATTTGACACCAGGGGGCGGAAACTAGTTGATGTTCAGCGGATATTTCATATGATGGAACAACGGACACTTAGTGCTGCCTATCGTTTTTATTGCAGCAAAACATTGGATGGAGCGCATAGCGCCGAGGTTGATGCTAATGCTACCTGGGAAATCCTCGAAGCGCAATTACAGAAGTACCCCCAATTGGGCAACGAAGTGGATAGCATTCTTAAATTTACCGGTGAGGACGAAATAGTTGATTTTGCGCGCAGATTTACCATGGAAAACGGGGTGGAGGTATTTAATTTCGGAAAACACAAAGGGCGTTCGGTCGCTGAAGTATTAAAAATTGAGCCTCAATACTATGATTGGATGATGAAAGGGGATTTTCCCATGCATACCAAACAGAAATTAACCGAGATATTCAACCGCACGATGTTAAAAAAGGGCTAAATACCCCGGGGCAAAATTTGTGCATAAGGTTCATTCGTAAATAGTCGTAAATTTGTATCTTTAATTTGATACAATATCCATTAGTAGCATTGGAAAAGATTGCTGTCATACCTACGTACAACGAAAAAGATAATATTGAGAATATTATCGAAGCCATTTTCTTGCTTAAGCAGGATTTTCACATTTTAGTGATTGATGATAGTTCTCCTGATGGCACTGGTGACATTGTCAAAAATCTCCAACTTAAATACCCCGGCGAATTATTCCTTGAAGAAAGAAAGGGCAAATTAGGGCTCGGAACTGCCTATATCCATGGGTTCAAATGGGCTGTCGACAGAGGCTATACATATATTTTTGAGATGGATGCAGATTTTTCTCACAACCCCAATGATATGTATCGATTATATGAAGCCTGTAAATTCGGTAATGCGGATGTGGCTGTAGGTTCAAGATATGTTGAAGGGGGTGGCAATGTGAACTGGCCCTGGGACCGGGTTTTACTTTCAAAAGGAGGATCGCTCTATACCCGGCTGATTACCTGGATGCCTGTTAAAGACCCTACAGCAGGATTTGTATGCTATACCAAACAGGTTTTGGAAACTATCAATCTCGATGAAATTCGATTTGTCGGATATGCATTCCAGATAGAAATGAAATTTGCCGCATGGAAGCTTGGATTCACAATAAAAGAGGTACCGATCATTTTCAAAGATCGTAAATACGGTAATTCGAAAATGAATAAGGGTATTATAAAAGAAGGGGTCCTCGGTGTTTTAAAACTGCGCTGGTACTCACTGTTTAAAAATTACCGCAAGCGCGTAAAAAATTCGGATATACAACAGGTCGCTTCTTTTTCCAATGAAATGATAGTCGGTAAATAGTTTTCTTCCCCTAAAATTCTCAGGCTAATTCAGTACTACCGCAGGATCCTGCAGGACTAATGTTAAGCTTTTTATTTTTTTCCATTTCTTTGCCTTCATGAAGAGGGCTTTTATTCAGTTGCACGCGGCTGTTTTTCTCGCCGGGTTTACCGGTGTGCTGGGCAAATTAATTTCATTAAATGAAATGTCATTGGTCTGGTATCGTTTATTGATCACAGCCCTTACTTTATGGATACTGCTGATTTTTCAAAACAAAAGACAAAGGATTTCGAGGATTGATATTCTGAAAATTACCGGTGTTGGCGCCATCGCGGCCCTTCATTGGGTCAGCTTTTATGGAAGTATTAAAATGGCCAATGTTTCCGTTGCCTTGCTTTGCTTCTCATCCATTGGTTTCTTCACTGCATTGCTGGAGCCGCTGATTTTTCACCATAAAATGGACAGGATTGAATTGGTTTTGGGACTTTTGGTGATTGCCGGAGTGTACTTGATTTTCCGTTTTGATCCGGGCTACAAAGCTGGTGTTATTGTAGGATTGATATCTGCATTGCTGGGAAGCCTTTTCCCGATTCTTAACAGGAAATTGCTTGGACGCATTTCTGTACAAACACTCACATTATATCAGTTGTCTGGCGGATTTGTTTTTTTAACTCTTTTACTGCCTATCTCGCTCAGGCTTTTTCCTCCAGCTTCTTTTATTCCCCAGCCTGTCGATTGGATCTGGCTGATCATCCTGAGCTGGCTTTGCACTGTTGTGGCTTTTACCCTTTCCATGAATGCATTGAAAAAAATTTCTGCATTCACTGTCAATCTGACCTTCAACCTTGAGCCTGTCTATGGAATCGCGTTGGCTTTTTTAATATTCCGGGAAGACCGTTATCTCAATAAGGGATTTTATGTGGGAATGGGACTGATCGTTTTGTCCATTGTGCTGCAAATGATCAGAATATTCAGGCCGTCAACTTCGGATGATCATCGCAGTTAGGTATTTAAGATATTCCTTTCCGTATTAAGCTGCGGGAGACGAGATAAATCTTACCAGGCATCTTTTAGCAATCGGCAATAGCGTTTCTTCGACCGGGAATCTCAGTTCGGTTTCAATGGAATAAACAGCCGGGTTGGGCAATTCGGCTTTTATTTTTATCAACTCAGACTTGATATGTTCATACGTATTGCTGATGCTTCTTTCCCAGCTATCGATATATTCAGTCCTGATACTCCTGTATTTTTCGTCATGTTTTTCAAAAAAGCTTAACCGGTATTTGTAAACGCGTGTGGCATTGAAAGCGCCTTCACTCAGGAAGAAATAACCTTCATGAGTATCCAGTGGAATAATCCCAACGGGATAAATCTTTAGATTTTCTTCTACAAATTCATAAATCTCTGTGCCGTTGTTGATGGCTTTTTTCATTTTGGTAGCAGCATAATTGATGATGTCTTCCAACTCATTCATTAAGTCATCATCCTGAATGATCTGTTCATAAAGAATTTGTAGTTTTTCGATCTGTACTCCGGTCAGTTTTTTAGGGAACTGCTCCTGCAGGAACTTTTTATTTTCCCTGAATGCAATCAGGTTATGATAATGAAAGATGATATCGGCAAGCTGTGGATAAAGCTTATTCTGGTTGAAATATTTGTTTACCTCCTGAAGATAGGCGAGAAGAGTGTACCTTTTTAGCTCAAAGTCTATATAGCCGTCAGCAAACCAGGTTTCGGATAATGTTTTCATGGTGCAATGGGTTTAGTTATACAATTTACAAAAAAAACCGCCATTCCCTTATGATCTTTTTTCACATATCCACATTTGTTAGACGCTTTGACCAGTTTTTAGTTTAACGTAAGCCCATAATGATTTATTATTTTAATTCTTAATGGAATTCTGACTTAAATGCTTTTAAAAAAATGTTTTGCATTTTCTGATGACAAATATTATTCAGGAAAAAGGAGCAAAGGTCCCGTAGGGACCAAATGTCGGTAGAAGAATTAGAATGCCCGGGCCGGGTCAAATTTTTCGAGCTCTTTTGCAACATCCGATAAAAAGCCAGCTCCGATGCTGCCGTCGACAATCCGGTGGTCGTAAGAAAGGGATAAATACATCATATGCCTGATGGCGATTGAATCGCCCATTGAAGTTTCAATTACGACGGGGCGTTTTTTTATTGCGCCAACAGCAAGTATTGCTACCTGTGGCTGGTTGATAATCGGAGTACCCATCAGGCTTCCAAATGTTCCTACATTGGTTAAAGTAAAAGTACCTCCCTGTGTGTCTTCAGGTTTCAACTTATTGTTTCTGGCGTTATCTGCCAGCTGGTTTACCTGTCTGGCCAGTCCGACTAAATTAAACTGATCAGCATTTTTAATTACCGGAACAATGAGGTTGCCACTGGGCAGCGCTGCGGCCATGCCCATATGAATATCTTTCTTAATGATGATCTTGTTTCCTTCCACTGAGCTGTTGACAAACGGATATTTTTTTATACAGCGCACAATGGCCTCAATGAATAAGGGAGTTAATGTAAGTTTTGTGCCTTCGCGTTTTTCAAATTCTTTTTTTACTTTTTCTCTCCACAGCACAAGATTGGTTACATCTGCTTCAGAAAAACTTGTCACATGCGGGCTGGTATGTTTGCTGCGGACCATATGTTCTGCAATCAGTTTGCGCATACGATCCATTTCCATGATTTCTACATTACCACTGTATATTATTTCAGGCTCGCGCTGATCGGTGGAAGAAATTGTTTCCATTTCCTCATCGACGCCACTCACAGTGCTGGAATATTGAGCAGCGATGGGTTCCCGTCTTGTTTTTTCAGGTTCCAGTTTTCTGCTTTCCTTCCCTGTTTCTTTTTGCGATACATAGGACAAGATATCTTTCTTTGTCACTCTGCCTTCATTACCTGTGCCATGGATGTTTTCCAGTTCAAGCATGCTGATGCCCTCATTGGCAGCAATATTCAGCACGAGAGGAGAATAGAAACGATTTCCCACTCCATTCGTCTTGGGTTGTTTTTTCTCGGCATATTCAGTGGAAAAGTTAACTGCGGCAGTTCTTTCCTGTCCTTTCATTTCTTCATACGCAATATTGTTTCTGCCTTCTTCAATAGGAGGCTGAACGGGAATTTTTTCTTCAATACTTGTGCGAATTCTGGCAATGACTGCGCCAATGGGCACTACATCATTCTCTTTATACAAAATTTCTTCAATCGTTCCTTCTGAGGTTGAGGGTACCTCACTGTCAACCTTATCCGTAGCAATGTCCAGCACTGTTTCATCCTGCTTCACTTTATCGCCAGGCTGTTTATGCCATTTCAGGATAGTCGCTTCCATTATACTTTCTCCCAATTTTGGCATTACAAGGTCAACGAGAGCCATAGCTGTTTACGATTTTTAGATTACTGGTTGAATCTGTAAAATTCGAATCTTAACAAGGCAACACACCTGATTGAGATCAGGTCTTTCTGTTACATATCAGATATTGGATTTCGATATTGCCTCTGAACCGTTTGCGATGCAATGGTTTGTTGGTCAGTCAAAGGTAGTTATTTCCATTCAATCCGTGCAATCGGCCAATCATTGTCCTGTCAATATAAATTTTCTTAAAAGATTCAGTGCATTTGTTGCAGTCAGTTCTATATTTCTTAACCTGTCGAACCGGAATTGAAATTTTTGAGTGACTATTTTCTGGCGGTTTCCTGCTGCAATCCACACGGTCCCTACTGGTTTTTCGACTGTGCCTCCATCCGGGCCCATGATTCCTGAAGTGGCAATGGCATAATCGGTATTGAGCAGGATAAGCGCTCCTTCTGCCATTTGACGAACAGTTTCTTCACTGACTGCCCCCTGCTCAGCCAGGGTCTGTGAGTTCACGTGTAATACTTTTTCCTTGATCTCATTCGAATAACTCACCACACTGCCTTTAAAATAATTGCTTGAACCCGGGATGGAAGTAATCAGGTGAGCGATATATCCCCCGGTGCAGCTTTCAGCCGTGCTGACCGTTTCATTTTTTTGTTTCAATAATCTACCAATTGCCTCCTGAAGGGAAACGTCTTCATCAATTACCATCCATTCTGACACAAGTTTCTTGAGGTTGTCGAATTGCTCCTGCAACCCGGATTCGATGCTGTTTTTATCATTACCAATTGCCGTGAGACGAAGTCTTACCATTCCATAATTCGGGAGATAGGCAAGCCTGATATCGTCAGGTAATGCATTTTCAAACTGCCGGATATGTTCTGCAAGAAAGGATTCACCAATGCCGGCTGTGAGCAATGTTTTATGAGCAATGAATGGAAGCCTGAAATGTTGCTGCAGTGAAGGAAGAATGTAATCAGTCATCATGCCTTTCATTTCGTGGGGCACACCGGGGATGGAAATAAAAATTTTGCCATTTTTTTCAAACCACATGCCTGGCGCAGTTCCCCTTTTGTTCTGGATCACTATGCAGTTGTCTGGTACTTCAGCCTGTTTCAGATTGCGTTCGATCACAGGTCTTTTGAGTACTCTTTCAAAAATATATTTCACGTTGGCCAGCGCCTCTTCATCGACAATCAGTTTCGATCCGAAATATTCACATAAAACTGCCTTGGTAATATCATCTGCTGTTGGCCCGAGCCCGCCGGTAATGAGCATGATTTCTGATTCCCTGCTTTCTTCGTCCAAAGCCTTCCATATATCTTCCCATATATCGCCGACGGCTATGCGCTTTTTTACCCATACCCCAATCTGGTTTAGCTGCTGCGCCATCCACCCGCTGTTGGTATCCGTTACCTGTCCGATCAGCAATTCATCACCGATAACAAGGATTGATGCGTTGATTTTTTGAGAAAACATAGAAAAAATAAACCGTTACGTTATCAATTTTTTAGGAGAAAGAGGGTAACGCGGTAAATTTAATTCATTTAGTTTTGAATTTAAATTTGCACCATGAAAAAACTGTCTATTCTCCTCTATGTACTTGCCTTTAATTATTTAAGAGCCCAAACCACATCAGAAAAGCTTTCATCTGCAATCAGTCAATTAGAGTCAGATCCTCAATTGCGTCATGCTATCTTATCCTTATGTGTTGCAGACAGCAAAACGGGTAACCTGATTTATGAGCATAATGCACAGATCGGCCTGGCGCCGGCAAGCTGCCAGAAATTGTTTACCAGTGCAGCGGCATTCGAATTACTTGGTCATGACTATCGATATAAAACTGAACTGGGTTATGACGGCAAGATCGAAGACCTTGTTCTGAAAGGTAATCTCCATATTGTGGGAAGCGGGGATCCGACTTATGGCAGCTGGCGCTGGCCTCAAACTAAAGAAGAAACAGTCTTGGATGAAATCATTTCAGCGCTAAAACAATTTCATATCAACAGAATTGCCGGCGATGTACTGATCGATGATTCAAAATTTTCTGTTCAACCTGTTCCCGACGGATGGATCTGGCAGGATATCGGAAATTATTATGGCGCAGGATGCTGGGGAATAAACTGGCGCGAAAACCAGTATGATATGATACTACAGACAGGAGCAAAACTTGGAGATGATGCAGGAATCACAGAAACAAAACCAGCCATGCCCATGGCTACATTGATTAATCAATTTAAAACGGCGGAAAAAGGAAGCGGAGACAATGCGTATATTTATTTGCCACCTTATTCCAGTTTTGCGTTCACGGAAGGCACAATGCCATTGGGAGAATCGAATTTTATCATTTCCGGATCTATTCCTAATGCGCCAAAATATTTTGGGGAGATACTTGCAAAAACTTTTGAAAAGAATTCAATTCGAACTGCCAGGCCTTTTAAAACAAATATCGACAGGCTGATGGAAAAAAGAATATGGCCTTCTGCCCAATCCATTTTTTTCACGCATTATTCACCTACACTCGACAGCATCAACTACTGGTTCCTGAAAAAAAGCATCAACCTCTATGGTGAGGCATTGATTAAAACCATGGCTTATGTGAAAACAGGATTTGGCTCTACAGATAACGGCATTGATATCGTGAAAAAATTCTGGAGCGATCATCATATTGATTCTGCTGCCGTCAATATCATCGATGGGAGCGGATTATCGCCACTGAACAGGGTAACCACGGATGCGCTTGTCAAAGTATTGCAATTTGCATCCAAACGTCCCTGGTTTAATTCTTTTTACAGCGCGTTGCCCGAGATCAATGGAATGAAAATGAAAAGCGGATCCATCGGAGGCGCAAGAAGCTTTGCGGGTTACCAGACAGACAAGAATGGCCAGGGATATATTTACGCCATAATCGTCAATAATTACGATGGCCCGTCTTCAGACATTATTCATAAAATGTGGAAGGTATTGGATATACTGAAATAGTTTATAGCATTAATGGCTCGATAGGACCAATCAACATCGCACTTTACTCATCTTCCAGCCATGCCGTCTGCACTTAATTTACCCGGCCCGATCAGCAGTATGCAAATGAATCCTGAAAAAAATAAAATGGCATCTTCATAGGAACCGATGGGCCTTCCGCGGTGATACAAAAAAATCACTACAGCCATTTCAAAGGCCAGTATCAGGGCGGCAATACGGGCAAAAAGCCCAAGTATCAGTAACATGGAAGCAAACACTTCGGCTATAATACTCAGTACCAGTGACCAGCGATTTCCGATATGGAATGGATCATAGAAGCTGTGTTGCCATTCACTAAAATGCACAAGTTTGGGTACGCCGTGATCCAGGCACATAAAAAAAGCAAGTGAAGCCCGTAATAAAAATGTAGCGATATTAAATGCAGTATCTGTGTAGCTGGTCGATAATAATTTCTTCATTGTTGGTATTTTGACTCAAATGTAATTGATTTGATTTTTCACACAACAACACTAAAGAAATGTTAATCCTTTCAGTTATCCACACCTGTTTGGAACGATGTTTGGTAAAAGATAAAATATTTAGAAACTTTAGCGCGTTAAGAAATCCGGACATTACGGATGCCGGATGAGGCCAATGGAGCTTACCATGCCTACCTCATCCGATCTCAATCTAAAAAACAAAGACTTTCGGATGAAACCCACATTAATATTTGTTTTCATCAATATTATTATTTCTTCCGCATCAGCACAGCAGACCCTGTTTATCAATGACCCGCTGGCCGCGTTTAAACAGGCAAAGGAATATTATCAGAAAGAATATTACAGTCTGGCTTACCCGCTTTTCAGAGATTTGCAGGCTGATTTAAAAGAATCCGATAAAACCGACAATGAACTTAATTACCAGGAGATACGATATTATACACTTGTTTGCGGATTGAAACAGAATGATAGCAGTGCAGTTGATCCAGCCAGGGAGTTCATAGACCTTGAAAATAATAAGGCCCGTGCTCAGATGATGAGCTATCATCTTGCTGAATATTATTTCCGGAAACAGGATTATGCTACAGCGACCCGTCTCTATGAAAAGACAAGCATCGAAAATCTCAGCAACCAGGAAATTGCTGACTTAAAGTTTCACCAGGGGTATAGTTATTTCACACTGCAGCAATTTGACAA